>NZ_JBHSQK010000102.1:34990-71819 GCF_042658055.1 Pseudonocardia lutea | reverse complement strand
GGCCCCGCGAGCCCCGCCGCCTGCTCGACGCGGCCGGCACCCCGGGCGCCGCCGCCGAGCTGCGCGGGGAGCGCGACGCCCTCGCCGCCTTCGCCTCCGCCGCGACGCCCCGGGGCCGGTGGCGGCTGCGCCGGGCGGCGGTGACCGCCTCCGGCACGGTGGCGGCCAAGTCCCTGGCCGCCGCGCTCGCCGTGGTGGGCACCGCGACCGGCGGCCTGGCCCTCGCCGCGAACGAGACGCACCCGTCCGGCTCCCCGGCCACGGGCACCCCCACCGAGGGCCCCACCTGGTCGGCTCCGGGGGAGCACGCCGCGGGCGTGGCCGTCTCCGCCCGCTCGGCCGCCTCCGCCGTGTACGCGGCGGGCGCCCCCGTGTCGGGCCACGACCTGGCGGCGCACGGGATCGGCGGCGGCACCGGGGCCGGCGGTGCCGGAGGCTACGGAGCCGGTGCCGAGCGGGGAGCGGGTCTCGCCGGCCCGAGCGCCCGCGGGGCCGCCGGGGGAAGCGGAGGGAACTCGATCGACGCGGGTTCTGGCGGCGCCGAGGGCGGTGCCCCGAGCGACGGCTCCGGTGGCGTGTCGGGCGAGGCCTCCAACACCGCCTCGAGCGCCGGCGCTTACGAGGCCCCGAACGGCGTCACCACCGGAGCAGAGGCCGGCAGGTCCGGCAAGACCCCACCCGGCCTGGCCCGTCGGGCGGAGACACCGGCGGGGCCGAAGTAGGAGCCTGCGCGGCTTCGGCCGTCCCGGTGGGCGCGGGCGGCGAACCCGGGAGGCCTTGCACGAGCCGATCAGCTGCTGCGGCTCGGTTCGTGGGCCGCGTGGGATCGCCGCACTGGCCGCGGACCCGGACCGGGTGCGTTGGACCGGGCGCTCGACGTCGAGCGGCGAGCACGCGCAGGTCTACGGCGTCGACGATCTCGACAGTTCCCGGCCGGACGCCTGGCGCCACGTCGTGGAGGTCCAGGACCCGGGCAGGCCGGCCGACACGACCGGGTGCCGATGAGCGGTCGAGGGCGCCACGTCGCGCCGGCCGGCCGCGGCACGACATCCAGCGCGATGCCGTGCGGCAGGCGAGTCGGCACGGCCCGCCGCGCGACCTTCCCGTCGCGTCAGCCGAGCGCGAGATCCAGGGCGGGAGCGAACGGCGTCGAGCGCGGCCAGGGTGGTGTCGTCCAGGGCGATCGTCCCGGCGGCGACGTTGGCCTCGAGGTGATCGGGATCCGCGGTGCCGGGGATGAGGAGCACGTGGGGCGCGTGGTGCAGCAACCAGGCCAACCCGATCTGGGCCGGGGTGGCGCCGTGCGACCGGGCGGCGGCGATGACGGCCGGTTCGTCCGTCACCTTGGGGATGCCGGGGAAGGAGCCGCCGAGCGGGAAGAAGGGCACCCAGGCGATCTTCTCGTCGAGGCAGAGCCGGAGCATGTCCTCGTCGCCGCGCGACACCAGGCTGTAGCCGTTCTGGACGCAGGCGATGCCCGCGGGCAGGGCCCGGCGCAGCCCGTCGAGACCGACGCCGCTCAGGCCGATGGCGCCGATCGTGCCGGCGTCGCGGAGGGAGGTCAGCACCGCGAGCTGGTCGTCGAGGTCGACCACCTGGTCGCCGGAGGCGCGCAGGCCGGGCCCGGCGTCCAGGCGGCGGAGGTTCACGACCGGGATCTGCTCGAGACCGAGACTCCTCAGGTTCGCCTCGACGCTCGCCCGCAGCTGCTCGGGGCGCTGCGCGGGCCGCAGCGGGAGGGCGCCGCCCGGATCGGGATCGGCGCCGACCTTGGTGACGACCACGACGCCGTCGTCCCCGCGGAACGCGTCGCGGAGGAACCCGTTGACGACCCCGTCCCCGTAGAACCGGGCGGTGTCGACGTGGTCGACGCCGCGTTCCCGGGCGCGGCGCAGGAGGACGAGCGCGGCGGCGCGATCGGCGTGCAGGCGTTCCAGCTGCATCGCACCGAACCCGATGCGGGACACCGGACGGCCGGCCATCGTCCCGGCCCCGCCCGCACGCGGAGCGGGGGGCATCGGGTTCGGGGAGCCGGCGGGGTTCTCGGTCATGAGTGGTCCTTCCGGATGCGCGCGAGGAAACGGAGGACGCTCCGCTCAGGCCCCAGCCTAATACTCCAGCCGTAGATCGTGATCTTGCTGGGCGTGGCGGTCCCGGACGTGGTACGGCCACCGCTTGATCATCATCAGTTGTGTCGACATCAGAAGATCTTGCGGTGGCCGCGTGCCACAGCGTAGATCCCGGCCGGTGGCGGGCAGTGGCAGGTGAGCTGCTCGATCGGGTGGCCGGGCACTTCGCCCGGGTGGAGACCCGGCGCCGGTTCGGGGTGTTGCTGCGCGGGATGCTCGCCGACCTGCCGCGGAAGAATTGCTGGTCGCTGGCCGAACACGCCGGCGAGGCCACCCCAGACGGGATGCAACATCTGCTGGCCCGCGCAGTATGGGACGACGACGCGGTCGCCGCGCACGTGCGCGGGTTCGTCGCCGAGCACCTCGCCGACCCCGCCGGGGTGCTGGTCGCCGACGAGACCGGGGATCTGAAGAAGGGCAGCTGCACGGTCGGGACCCAACGCCAGTACACCGGCACCGCGGGGCGGATCGAGAACGCCCAGGTCGCGGTATATCTGACCTACGCAGGCAGGGACGGGCACGCGTTGATCGACCGCGAGCTCTACCTGCCCCGGTCCTGGACCGATGACCCCGACCGACTCCGCGGCGCCGGGGTGCCCGACGGGGTCGGGTTCGCCACGAAGCCCGCCCTGGCCGCCCAGATGATCGAGCGAGCCCTCGACGCCGGCGTGGCGGCCCGCTGGATGACCGGCGACGAGGTCTACGGCGCCGACCCCGGCCTGCGCGCCCGGCTCGAGGCCCACGGTCTGGGGTACGTGCTGGCCGTCGCCGCCAACCACCACGTCCGGATCAGTGCCGGCCCGGGCGGACGGATGCGCGTTGACCGGATCGCCGCCGCCCTCGACGAGCACTGCTGGCAGCGCCGCTCGGCCGGGTCCGGGGCGAAGGGCCCACGCATCTATGAGTGGGCACTGATCGCGCTCGACCCCAGCGACGGCTCTGGATCCAGCGACGGGCTCGGGCACCGC
This sequence comes from Pseudonocardia lutea, assembly GCF_042658055.1. NCBI lineage: Bacteria > Bacillati > Actinomycetota > Actinomycetes > Pseudonocardiales > Pseudonocardiaceae > Pseudonocardia > Pseudonocardia lutea. The sequence goes on along the minus strand of NZ_JBHSQK010000102.1, from coordinate 68,722 downwards.
TACCTGCTCATCCGTCGCCACCCCGGACACGGCGAGCTGGCCTTCTACCGCTGCTACAGCCCTGGCCCGGTCCCACTCGGCGAGTTGGTCCGCGTCGCCGGGGTCCGGTGGCGCATCGAGGAGTCGTTCCAGGCCGCAAAGGGCCTGGTCGGGCTCGACCAACATCAGGTCCGCCGCTGGGGCTCCTGGCGGCGCTGGACTGTGATCGCCATGGCCGCACACGCCCTACTCGCCGTCCTCGCCGCCAAGGAACGCACCCGACCCCGACCGGACGGGCTCATCGCACTCACCTGCCACGAGATCGCGCACCTGTTCAACCGTCTCGTTATCAACCCTGCCCGGCGCCTGATCAACCCCTTGACCTGGACAAACTGGCGATGCCGCCATCAACACCGAGCCCGCGAATGCCACTACCGAGCCCGACCAGCGACATGATCACGATCGACGGCTGGAGTACTAACTGGAGGACCCTCCGATTCGCACTCGTGCGGAGGACGGGTCGAGAGTCCTCAGGCCGCGCTGCACACCGTCACGTCGCCCAGCAGGGACCACACCTGCAGCCGGACCACAAGCGCGCCGCGCACCCGCGGCACCGGCGCGAGCTCCACCTTCTGGTCGCCGAGCAAGGAGAAGCCGCCGACTGACTCGCCCTGGGTCTGGTGGAGGCTCCTGACCTGGGGAACGAGGATGGAGTCTGCCGAGAGAGCAGTCGCCGGGCAAGCCGAGCACGCGTCGGTACTCCGAGGAGGAGAAGGTCGCCGCGGTGCGGATGGTCCGCACGTTGCGCGCGGAGCTGGGCAGCGAGCACGGGACCGTGAAGCGGGTGGCCGAGCAGCTCGGGTACGGGGTCGAGTCGGTGCGGGTGTGGGTGCGCCAGGCCGACATCGACGACGGGCACGAACCCGGTGTGAGCACCGAGGAGGCCGCCCTGGTCCCTGAGCTCGAGCAGGAGATCCGCGAGCTGCGCCGGGCCGACGACATTGTGAAGCGCGCCGCGCGTTTCTTCGGGTCAGTGCCACGATGATCACACCTGGCAGGGTTCGCTCCTTTCTTCGGCGCCCGCCACGGTGGCTGACCGTGGGGTGGCTTCTCGGCGATGTGCGGCCCTGCCAGACGTCCGGATCGGCCGGGACGCGTGGGCTTGACAGGAGCGTGCGCTCGGCCCGACTGAGGCGTGGCCGCTCCCGGGCGATGCGGAGGACCCAACCCCTTCGCAGCCTCCGGAGCCGCCGCATGGTGATGATCGGAACCGACTCGCACAAGCGCACCCATACCGTGGTCGCGCTCGACGACATCGGACGCCGGCTCGACGAGCTGACCGTCGTTGTCCTGATGAACCGAGTGAGGAAGGGCCCGGCCGCGGCGGTCGGGGGGCATCGCCTACCGCGGCCGGGTGTCGGGTCGGCGACCGGGGGCGGCCCACCACCGCCGCCCGGTCGCCCGGAACCCCGGCGGGCCCTCCCTGCCCGCTCGGAGGTGTGAGCCGGCCGGGACGTGCGGTCCGTGCGGCCGGAGTCGTTGCGGCGCAGCAGCGTATTCGCCGCGAGCACGCGTGGTCAGCGTCGTCGGCCGGAGCGCGGGGCAGGAGGGGCCGACCGATCAGCGTCCGCGGGTCGCTCGGTCCGCCGATGCGGGACAAAGGTCCCGGGACCGATTCGGGCCCGGACCGGCGGTGATCAGCCGCTCACGCATCACGCCGTGCGAGCCGGCCCGTGCCGCCGCGCGGCCCCCGTGGCCCGACCCACCGCCTGGCCGCACGGCACGCCCCTGAACGCCCTCACAGACCGGGAGGCCGGGCCGGGCCCCCCGCCCTCACCTGCCCCGCCTCCGCACCCAGCGGTACCCCACTCCGACGAGCACGACTCCCGCCCCGGCCACCACCGACTCCCAGGGCAGGGTCGCGGCGAGCACCGCGCAGCCGGCCATCCCGAGCACCTGGAGGACGCGCGGGTAGCGGCGCTCGGCGGCCGGCTGCCCGACCGCGGCGAGGTTGGCGACGAAGTAGTAGAGCAGCACGCCGAAGGACGAGAACCCGATCACCCCGCGCAGGTCCACGGTGCACACCAGCGCCACCACGACGAGCGCCACGGCGATCTCCGCCCGGTGCGGCACCGAGCGTCGGGGGTGGACCGCAGCGAGCGGCGCGGGCAGGTCCGACTCCCGCGCCATCGCGAGCACGGTCCGCCCCACGCCCGCGACGAGCCCCAGCAGCGCCCCGAGCGAGGCGAGCGCCCCGCCGACCGCGGCGATCCAGGCGCCGCCGGGTGGGAGCACCTCGGCGAGCGGAGCCGTCGAGGAGGACAGGCGCGACGGCCCCAGCACCAGCAGCAGCACGGCGCCGACGGCCGCGTACACCGCGACCGCGCCGGCGAGCGCGAGCGTGATCGCCCGCGGGATGGTGCGTGCCGGGTCGCGCACCTCCTCGCCGAGCGTCGCGACGCGGGCGTACCCGGCGAACGCGAAGAACAGCAGGCCGGCGGCCTGCAGGACGCCGTACACCCCGCCCGCGCCCTCGGCGAGGCCGGCAAGCCGCACGGGGCCGCGGGCCGCGGCGGTGAGCAGGATCGCGGCCAGTGCGAGCAGCACCAGCGCGACCAGGATCCGGGTCAGCCGCGCCGTCCTCGTCACGCCGGCGAGGTTGACCCCGGCCACCGCGACGACGGCGAGCGCGGCCACGGGTCGCTGCCACCCGATCGGCACGAGGTAGGCCGCCGCCGTCAGCGCCATGGCCGCGCAGCTGGCCGTCTTCCCGACGACGAAGCCCCAGCCCGCGACGAACCCCCACCACGGCCCCAGCCGCTCGCGGCCGTAGACGTACGTGCCGCCGGACCGCGGGTAGCGGGCCGCGAGCTGGGCCGACGACGTCGCGTTGCACCACGCCACCAGCGCCGCCAGGGCGAGCCCGAGGAGGAGCCCGGACCCGGCCGCGGCCGCGGCGGGTGCGAACGCCGCGAAGACCCCGGCCCCGATCATCGACCCGAGCCCGATCACGGTCGCGTCGACGGTGCCCAGCCGGCGCTGCAGCGCGGGAGTGCTCATCGCGGGAGACGCTAGCGGGGTCCGGTCGAGCGTCGCCGCGCCCTGTGGTTGGCGACGTTCACTCGGTTCCCGCACAGCTCGGGCATGCAGTAGCGGCGCCGCCCGGCCCGGCTGACGTCGACGAACGCGCCCTCGCAGAAGGGGGCGGCACACGCGCGGAACCGCGCCGGTCCCAACGCCCGGACGGCGCCGAGCAGACCCACCCCGGTGACGGCCGCGAGCCCCTCGACGAGCCCGGCGTCGGACCCGAAGACCCAGTCGGGCCGCTCGCCGCCGCCGAGCGTCAACCCTCCCAGTGCCAGGGCCGAGGCGCGCCGGACGACGGCCGCAACCCCGTCGGTCCCGGCCTCGGCCGTGGCTCCCGCCCCGTCGACCCCGGCCCCGCCGCCCCCGGAGAGCCCCACGAGCACGTCGACGATCCCGCGCAGCTCCGTCCGCAGCTCCCGCACGCCGTCGAGCTCCCCCGGCCGGCAGGAGCCCGCGAACCCGTGCGCCGCGAGCAGGGCGTCGACCTCGGCGGGCGCGGTCAGCTTCTCGAGGCCGTGCCACACGCGCGGTGCGGTGCCGATCAGCGCCGTCGCCAGCTCCGCGCCGCGGCCGTAATCGCTCAAAGGCAGTTGCACACCTTACCTCCGCGTGTCACGGTAATCGACACAAGCGTACTGGAAGCCTTACGGAGGTGGACATGATCCCGACCCTGGACTCCCGGCGCGTCCGCGTCGCCGGCGGCGAGGTGGCGTTCGACCGCGTGGGCGAGGGTCCCGCCGTCGTCCTCACCCACGGCACGCCCTCCTGGTCCCTGCTGTGGCGGGAGGTCGTCCCGGCGCTCGCCGCCGACCACACCGTGTACCTGTGGGACCTGCTCGGCTACGGCCGTTCCACGCCGCCACGCGGCGCGCGGCCCTCGGTCGCCCTCCACGCCGAGGCGCTCGCGGCGCTGGTCGAGGCCTGGGGCCTGGACGATCCGGTGCTCGTCGGGCACGACATCGGCGCCGCCGCCGTCCTGCGCGCCCACCTGCGCCACGGTCTCCCCGCGCGGGCCCTCGCGCTGCTCGACGCGGCCGTCCTGCCGCCCTGGACCACGCCGGTCGCGCAGCACATCCAGGCCCACCTCGACGTCTACCGCACCATGCCCGAGCACGTGTTCCACGAGCTGATCCGCGCCCATCTCGCCACGGCCACGCACCGCCCGCTCGACCCGGGGACCGAGCGCGCCTACCTCGAGCCGTACGCGGGGGAGGCCGGGCAGCAGCGGTACCTCGACCAGGTCGAGGGCTTCGACGAGGCCGACACCCGCGAGGTGGTGGCGAGGCTCGGCGAGGTCGCGGTGCCGACGCTCGTGCTGTGGGGCGAGCAGGACCGCTGGCTGCCGGCCGACGCCGCCGGCCGGCTGGCCGCGGCGATCCCGGGCGCCCGCCGCGTCGTCGTCCCCCGGGCCGGTCACTTCCTCCCGGAGGACGACCCCGTCGCCACGGCCGACGAGCTGGTCTCCTTCCTGCACGATCTGTGATGCGCGTCACTCAGGGCAGGATGTCGAGTGCGGGCCGCCCGCTCCGTACGTGCTCACGACGGATGCCCGCCGGGCGCCGCCGACGAGAGGAGACGTCGTGAAGTACCTGCTCATCATGCAGATCGACCCCGCCGTGCTGGAGAGCCTGACCGAGGCGCAGGGCCGCGAGATCGAGACCGGGCACGGCCGGTTCATGGAGGAGATCACCCGGACCGGGGAGCTGATCGGGACGCAGGCCCTGGCCGACCCGTCCCGCAGCGCGGTCGTCTCCGTCCGGGACGGGGCGACGACCGTGACCGACGGGCCGTTCGTCGAGGCCAAGGAGTACATGGGCGGCTTCTACGTGATCGACGTCGAGACCCCGGAGCGGGCGTACGAGCTGGCCGCGAAGATCCCCGACGCCGGGATCGAGGGGCTCGCCGTCGAGGTGCGCCCGGTCGTCTTCACGGCGGGCTTCGGCCTGACGGAGCCCGAGGCCTCCTGAGTCGTGGCCGACCGCGCGCTCGAGGACCTGCTGCGCGAGTGCGCGCCGCAGGTCCTCGGTGTGCTCGTCTCCCGGTTCCGCCAGTTCGACCTGTGCGAGGACGCCGTCCAGGAGGCGCTGCTCGCAGCGGCCTCGGCGTGGCCGGAGGGCGGGGTGCCCGACGAGCCGGTCGGTTGGCTGGTCACCGTCGCCCGCCGCCGGCTCACCGACCTGTGGCGCAGCGACAGCGCGCGCCGTCGCCGCGAGGAGGCCGTCGCCGTCGATCCTGCCGGGACCGTCGACCTCGAGGCGCCGGCCGTCGACGACAGCCTCGAGATGCTGCTGCTCTGCGTGCACCCGGACCTCACCGAGGCGAGCCGGATCGCGCTGACGCTGCGCGCGGTCGGGGGGCTCACGACCGCCGAGATCGCCCGGGCGTTCCTCGTCCCCGAGGCCACGATGGCCCAGCGGATCAGCCGCGCGAAGGCCACGATCGGGGCGGGCGGCGGCTTCACCCTGCCCGCGGACGTCCGCACCGAGCGGCTGTCCGCGGCCCTGCACGTCCTCTACCTGATCTTCAACGAGGGCTACACGGCCAGCGCGGGCCCGGGCCTGACCCGCGTCGACCTGTCCGCCGAGGCGATCCGGCTGACCCGGATGCTGCACCGCCTCCTGCCCGCCGACGGCGAGGTGGCCGGGCTGCTCGTCCTCATGCTCCTCACCGACGCCCGCCGGCAGGCCCGCACGGACACCGACGGCCGGATGATCCCCCTCGCCGAGCAGGACCGGAGCCGGTGGGACCACGCCGCGATCCGCGAGGCCACCACGCTGCTGGAACGGACCCTCGCGCGCCGCGAGGTCGGCCCCTACCAGCTGCAGGCCGCGATCGCGGCCGTCCACGCCGAGGCGTCCACGGACGCCGACACCGACTGGCGGCAGATCGAGATCCTGTACCGGCTGCTCGAGGAGTGCACGGACAACCCGGTGGTCACGCTGAACCGGGCCGTCGCCGTCGGGATGGCGTACGGGCCCGAGCGGGGGTTGGAGGTGCTGGACCGGGTGGCGGGGGACAGGCGCCTGGCCCGCCACCACCGGCCCGACGCCGTCCGCGCCCATCTGCTGGACCGGCTCGGGGACCACGAGGCGGCGCGGGAGCACTTCCGGCGGGCCGCCCGCGCGACGCTCAACCTCGCGGAGAAGCGCTACCTCGAGGACCGGGCCCGGCGGGCGGGATCGGCCGCCACCACCCCGCCCGACGACGACCCGGGCACGAGCTGACTCAGGGCAGCCGGCGGTGGAAGGCCCGGATGTGCGCCTCCACCCGCTCCGCGGCCAGGGCGGCGTCGCCCGCCTCGATCGCCTCGAGGATCCCGCGGTGCTCGCGCCGGAGCTGCGCGCGCAGGCCCGGCCAGTCCTCCTCGGCCTGCATCCCGTCGAGCAGCGCGCCGCGCAGCGACTCGCGGATCGCCGCGGTCAGCTCGCTGACCAGCCGGTTCCCGCCCGACTCGGCGATGGCCACGTGGAAGGCGGTGTCGAGCGGGTTGAACTCCTCGCGCGGGAGGTCGGCCTCCATCGCCGCGAGCGCCTCGCGGACCCGTGCCAGATCGGCGGGGGAGTGCCGCTCGGCGGCCGACGCGGCGCTGGTCCGCTCCAGCATCACGCGCGCGCCGGTGAGGTCCTCCGCCGGGAAGGAGCTGACCGCGAGGTGCACCTTGAGCAGCCGCGACAGCGCCCTCGCCGGGGCGGGGACGATCACGGTGCCGGAGTCGCTGCCGGTGCCCTGCTGGGACCGCACGACGCCCTGGGCCTGCAGCACGCGCAGCGCCTCGCGCACCGCCTGCCGGCTCGCGCCCAGCATCGAGGCGAGCTCGCGCTCCGGGGGGAGCCGGTCGCCCGGGCCGAGCGCCCCCGAGACGAGCTGCTCCTCGATCCGCTCGATCACGAGCTCGTAGGTCGGGACGCGCTGGACCTGGTCCCAGCGTGGTGCCGCCATCTCCACCCCCTCGGTGGACGGGAGCCTAGCGTGCGGTCTAAGGTCCGACCATAGCCAGGACCTGGCTCCACGCTCCGTCCACCACCGGAGGCACCGTGCCCGTCGGCCTGCTCGTCACCTGCATGAACGACGCCCTGTTCCCGGACACCGGCCGCGCCGTCGTCACCCTGCTGCGGCGGCTGGGTGTCGAGGTCGACTTCCCGGTCGCGCAGACCTGCTGCGGCCAGCCGATGGTCAACACCGGCTACCTCGACGAGGCCGTGCCGCTGCTGCGCCGGCACCTGGAGGCCTTCGCCGGGTACGAGGCCGTCGTGGTGCCGTCGGGGTCGTGCGCCGGGTCGGTGCGCCACCAGCACCGGATGGTGGCCGAGCGCTCCGGCGACCCGGGCCTCGTGCGCGCCGTCGAGCAGGCGCCGCCGGTGTACGAGCTGTCGGAGTACCTGGTCGACGTCCTCGGCGTGGTCGACGTCGGGGCGTACTTCCCGCACCGGGTCACCTACCACCCGACCTGCCACTCGCTGCGGATGCTGGGCGTCGGCGACCGGCCGACCCGGCTGCTGGAGGCGGTGCGCGGGCTGCGGCTCGTCGAGCTGCCGGCCGCCGCCGAGTGCTGCGGGTTCGGCGGGACCTTCGCGGTGAAGAACTCGGAGACCTCGATCGCGATGGGCGCGGACAAGGCGCGGCACGTGCGGGAGTCCGGCGCGGAGGTGCTGGTCGCGGGGGACAACTCGTGCCTCACGCACATCGTCGGCCTGCTCTCCCGGCAGCGCTCCGGGGTGCGGGTGATGCACCTCGCCGAGGTGCTCGCCTCGACCGAGCCGGTGATCGAGGAGCCGCCCCGGGAGGCCGACCGCGGCTCCGCGGGCAGCACCGCCCTCGCGACCGGGGGTGCCCGGTGAGCGCCACCTTCCTCGGCACCCCGGCCTTCCCGACCGCGGCCCGCGCCGCCCTGGCCGACACCCAGCTGCGCCGCAACCTCGCCCACGCGACCGGCACCATCCGGGGCAAGCGGGCCGCCGTCGTCGGCGAGGTCGACGAGTGGGAGCGGCTCCGGCGCGCCGGCGCCGCGCTCAAGGACCGCACGCTGCGCCACCTGGACACCTACCTCGCGCAGCTCGAGGAGTCGCTGACCCGCGCCGGGGCCACCGTGCACTGGGCCCGCGACGCCGTTGAGGCCAACCGGATCGTCGTCGACATCGCGCGGGGCCACGGCACGGACGAGGTCGTCAAGGTCAAGTCCATGGCGACGGCGGAGATCGGGCTCAACGAGGCCCTGGAGGCCGCCGGGATCCACGCCTGGGAGACCGACCTGGCCGAGCTGATCGTGCAGCTCGGCGAGGACCTGCCCAGCCACATCCTGGTGCCGGCGATCCACCGCAACCGCTCCGAGGTGCGGGAGATCTTCCTGCGCGAGATGGGCCGGTACGGCAGGGCCGCCCCGCGCGACCTCACCGACACCCCGGCCGAGCTCGCCGCGGCGGCCCGGGCGCACCTGCGGGAGAAGTTCCTGCGGGCCAGGGTCGCGGTGTCCGGCGCGAACTTCGCGGTGGCCGAGACCGGCACGCTGGCCGTGGTCGAGAGCGAGGGCAACGGCCGGATGTGCCTGACCCTGCCCGAGGTGCTGGTCAGCGTCGTGGGCATCGAGAAGCTGGTGCCCACGTGGGCGGACCTCGACGTCTTCCTCCAGCTGCTCCCGCGTAGCTCGACCGGGGAGCGGATGAACCCGTACACCTCGATGTGGACCGGCGTGACCCCCGGCGACGGGCCGCAGGAGGTGCACGTCGTGCTGCTCGACAACGGACGCACGCAGGTCCTCGCCGACGAGGTCGGCCGGCAGGCGTTGCGCTGCATCCGCTGCTCGGCCTGCCTCAACGTCTGCCCGGTCTACGAGCGCACCGGCGGGCACAGCTACGGCTCGGTCTACCCCGGGCCGATCGGCGCCATCCTCACCCCGATGCTGCGCGGGGTCGGGCACGCTGGCGCGGAGGGGGCGCAGCTCGACTCGCTGCCGTACGCGTCGAGTCTGTGCGGGGCGTGCTTCGAGGTGTGCCCGGTGCGGATCGACATCCCCGAGGTGCTGGTGCACCTGCGGACGAAGGTGGTCGACGCGCACCGCGGCGAGCCCACGGTGCAGAACCTGGCCATGAAGGCGGCCTCGTGGGCCCTGGCCGACGCCCGGCGGACCGCCGCGGCGGAGAAGGTGTCCGGGGCGGTCGGGCGCGTCCTTCGCGACACGAAGCGCCGCGCCCCCGGCGGGCGCGGGGTGCTCGGCGCGCTGCCCGGACCGGCGGCGGCCTGGTCCGACGCGCGGGACGTTCCGGTACCGGCGCCCGAGTCGTTCCGGGCGTGGTGGGCGCGGACCGACGGCGGTCGCCGCGAGGACGGGGGAGCGAAGTGAGTGCGCGCGAGGAGATCCTGGGCCGGGTGCGGGCGGCGCTGGCCGACGTGCCGGCCGCCGAGACCCCGGCCGACGTCGCCGTGGACCGCCCGGAGCCGCGCCCGACGACCGCGGTGGACGTCGAGTTGTTCGCCGAGCGGGTCGCCGACTACAAGGCGACGGTGGTGCGCTGCACGCCCGAGGACCTGCCGACGCACCTGGCCGCGGCCCTGGAGGGCGTACTGCGCCTCCTGGTGCCCGCCGACCTGCCCGAGGAGCTGCGCCCGGCCGATGCGATCCTCGACGAGCAGCTGTCGACCGCGGAGCTCGACGCCGTCGACGGCGTGCTGACCACGGCGGCGCTGGGGATCGCCGAAACGGGGACGATCGTGCTGGACCACGGGCCGGGGCAGGGCCGCCGCGCGGCGACCCTGGTGCCCGATCTGCACGTCTGCGTGGTCCGGACGGACCAGGTGGTCGCGGACGTCGCCTCCGCGGTCGCCCGCCTCGACCCGACCCGTCCGTTGACCTGGATCAGCGGGCCGAGCGCGACCAGCGACATCGAGCTGGACCGGGTCGAGGGCGTCCACGGCCCCCGCACCCTGACCGTCCTGCTGGTCGGCTGAGCTGAGCCGTCGAGATGCGCGTCATGGAACCATGACGCGCACGACGCCGACCGGAGATCGCATCATGGTTCCCCAACGCATCAGAGGAGGGGCGCGCCGGTCTTCTCGCGGACCTCGTCCTCGGAGACGCCGAAGGTCTCGACCAGCTTCAGGCCCTCGTCGGTCACGTCGATCACGGCGAGGTCGGTGACGATGCGGTCGACGCAGGCCACGCCGGTGAGCGGCAGCGTGCACTGCTCGAGGATCTTGGGCGAGCCGTCCTTGGAGACGTGGTCCATCATCACGAGGACCTTCCTGGCCCCGTGGACGAGGTCCATCGCCCCGCCCATCCCCTTGATCATCTTGCCGGGGATGGCCCAGTTGGCCAGGTCGCCGGTCGCGCTGACCTGCATCGCGCCCAGCACGGCGACGTCGACCTTGCCGCCGCGGATCATCGAGAAGCTGTCCGAGGAGCCGAAGTAGCTCGCGCCGGGCAGGACCGTGACGGTCTCCTTGCCCGCGTTGATCAGGTCCGGGTCGACCTCGTCGTCGGTCGGGTAGGGGCCGACGCCGAGGATGCCGTTCTCGCTGTGCAGCACCACCGTGCGGGTGCCCGGGATGTGGTCGGGCACCAGCGTCGGCATGCCGATGCCGAGGTTGACGTACGAGCCGTCGGGCAGCTCGTCGGCCACCCGCTTCGCGAGCTGGTCCCTGGTCAGACTCACTTCCGCACCGTCCTGAACTCGACCGGCTTGTCGGCGTCGGGCACGTGCACGACGCGCTGGACGTGGATGCCGGGGGTGTGCACCGCGTCGGGGTCGATCTCGCCGGGCTCGACGAGGTGCTCGACCTGCGCGATGGTGACCCGGCCCGCGGCGGCGCAGTCCGGGTTGAAGTTGCGCGCGCTGCGCCGGTAGACCAGGTTGCCGTGCCGGTCGCCCTTCCAGGCGTGGACCAGCGCGTAGTCCGGGGCGATGGCGCGCTCGAGCACGTAGCGCACGCCGCCGAACTCGCGGACCTCCTTGGGCGGGGACTTCACCGCGACCGTGCCGTCCGCGGCGTAGCGCCACGGCAGCCCGCCCTCGGCGACCAGGGTGCCGACGCCGGCGGGGGTGAAGAAGGCCGGGATCCCGGCGCCGCCCGCGCGCAGCCGCTCGGCGAGCGTGCCCTGCGGGGTCAGCTCCAGCTCGAGCTCGCCGGCCAGGTACTGGCGGGCGAACTCCTTGTTGTTGCCGACGTAGGAGCCGATCGTCCGGCGGATCCGGCCCGCGGCGAGCAGGGTGCCCAGGCCGAACCCGTCGACGCCGAGGTTGTTGCTGATCGTCTCGAGGTCGGTCGCGCCCTGCTCGAGCAGGGCCGCGATCAGCGCGGTCGGGACGCCGGACATGCCGAAGCCTCCGACGGCCAGGGACGCGCCGTCCCCGATGTCGGCGACCGCTTCGCGCGCCGACGCCACCACCTTGTCCATGCGGGACACCGTACCGACCGTTCGCATCTCGCACAAGAGTTCGCATCGCGAACGCTCGGATGCCTGAAGGAGCGAGCGGCACTGTCGCTCACCAGAGGCGAGCGAGAGCGCCGTTCGCCCGTGTCGCGGGGCGTCAGAGGAGGGCGGCCTGCAGGTCGGCGGCGGTGGGGTAGACCGCGAGCGCGCCGGCGGTGTCGAGCTCGCCGGGCTCGGCGTAGCCCCAGCCCGCGCCGAGGCAGGAGATGCCGTGCCGGCCGGACCCGACGACGTCGTGCAGCCGGTCCCCGACCATGATCGTCTCCGTGGGGGCGGGGGAGTCGAGGCGGCGCAGCGCCTCCTCCACCACGGCGGCCTTGCTCGGGCGCCGGGCGTCGACCGTGTCACCGGTGATCGCGGTGAACAGCTCGGTCCAGCCCTGGTTGGCGAGGATCTCGCGGGCGGCCGGCTCGGCCTTGCTCGTCGCGAGCCCGAGCCGCACGTCGGCGGCGACGAGGGCGCGCAGCAGGTCCTCGATGCCGGGGTACGGGGTGGACTTGAGCAGGCCGCTCTCGCGGTAGAGCGGCCGGTACAGCGCAAGAATCCGCTCGGCGTCGTCCGCGCCGACCAGCGGCGGCAGGGACTCGTAGAGCGGCGGGCCGAGCAGGTGGCGGCCGATCACGGTGTCGTCCCAGGGCACGCCGAGCTGGTCGAACGCGGTGCGCAGGGTCCCGAGGATGCCCGGGGCGGAGTCGACGAGGGTGCCGTCGAGGTCGAGGAGCACGGTGCGGTAGCGGGGGCGGGTCACGACCTCATTGTCCCTGACCACGCTGGACGCATGCCGTACGGTCGTGCGCATGACGAACGCCGGGTTGCTCGCGCCGCTGTCCGGCGCCGACGCCGTCGCCGCGCACCTGGACGACGCCGCCTGGGTCCGCGCGCTGCTCGACGTCGAGGTCGCGCTCTCCCGCGCCGCCGCACGGTACGCCCTCGTCCCGCCGGACGACGCGGAGGAGGTCGCCGCCGCGGCAGACCGGCTCGCCGCGGACCCGGACGTGCCGGACGAGCTGGCGGTTGCCGCCGTCGAGGGCGGCAATCCGGTGATCCCGCTGGCCCGGCTGCTGCGCAAGGAGGCCGGCGGGGCGAGCGGCGCGGTGCACCCCGGCGCGACCAGCCAGGACGTCATGGACACGGCGCTGGTGCTGCTGGTCCGCCGAGCCGCACCGACCCTGCTCGCCGACCTCGGCGCGGCCGCCGACGCCGCGGCCGCGCTCGCCGCCGCCCACCGGGACACCCCGACCATCGCCCGCACCCTCGGCCAGCAGGCGCTGCCCACGACCTTCGGGCTCGTCGCCGCGGGGTGGGCCGCCGGGCTCGACGCCGCCGCCCGCGAGCTCACCGCCCGGGTCGACGCCCTGCCCGTCCAGTTCGGCGGCGCGGCCGGCACCCTCGCCGCCTCGCACCCGCACGGTCCCGCGGTCGCGGACGCGGTCGCCGACCTGCTCGGCCTCGCCCCGCAGGGGGTGCCCTGGCACACGGAGCGCACCCGGATCGGCGCGCTGGCCGGGGCGCTGGGGGTGGCCGCCGGGGCGTGCGCCAAACCGGCCACGGACGTCGTGCTGCTGTCGCAGACCGAGGTCGGCGAGGTCTCGGAGGCCGCGCCCGGCGACTCGTCCTCCATGCCGCACAAGCGGAACCCGATCGCGGCGATCACCGCGCGGGCGTCGGCCCGCCGGGCCCCGGGACTCGTCGCGACGCTGCTCGCGGCGACGGACCACGAGCACCAGCGCGCGGCGGGCGCCTGGCACGCGGAGTGGCCCACGCTGACCGACCTGCTCGCCGTCACGGGCGGCGCCGCGGCCCGGCTGCGCACCAGCCTGGCGGGCCTGCGGGTGCACCCGGAGGCCATGCGCCGCAACCTCGCGCTGACGACCGAGGGCGAGCCGGACACCGGGCACGCCGCCGAGCTCGTCGACCGCGTCCTGGAGGCCCGGTGAGCGCGACCGGCACCGAGCCCACCGACCACGGCGACCACACCGTCCGGGCCGAGCACGTCCAGTCGCTCGCCCGCGGGTTGTCGGTGATCAAGGCGTTCGACGGGACGCACCCCGCGCAGACGCTGTCCGACGTCGCCCGCGCCACCGGCCTGACCCGGGCCGCGGCCCGCCGCTTCCTGCTCACCCTGGTCGAGCTCGGGTACGTCCGCACGGACGGGCGGCTCTTCGCGCTCACCCCGCGCGTGCTGGAGCTGGGCTACTCCTACCTGTCCGCGCTGTCGTTGCCCGAGCTGGCCGCCCCGCACCTGGAGGAGCTGGTCGAGACGGTGCACGAGTCGGCGTCGGTCTCGGTGCTCGACGGCGACGACGTCGTCTACGTCGCCCGGGTCGCCACCGCGCGGATCATGGCCGTGTCGATCACCGTCGGCACCCGCTTCCCGGCCTACGCCACCTCGATGGGCCGGGTGCTGCTGGCCGCCCTGCCGCCGGACGAGCTCGACGCCCGGCTCGGTGCCCTCGAGCCGCTGACCGACCGCACCGTGGCCGACCGGGACACCCTGCGCGACGTGCTCGGCGACGTCCGCGCGGCCGGCTACTGCCTCGTCGACCAGGAGCTGGAGGACGGGCTGCGCTCGGTCGCGGTGCCGATCCGGGACGCCGCGGGCACCGTGGTCGCCGCCGCCAACGTCAGCACCCACGCGCTGCGCAACAGCACCGCCTGGCTGCGCGACGAGGCCCTCCCGCACCTGCGTGCGTGCGCCGCGGCCGTCGAGGCCGACCTGAAGGGGTTGCGGGGATGACCCCGGCGGGCGTACGGGGCGGACGCGTGCTGCGATGGGGGCCCGAGACCGAGCGAGGGGGAGCCGTGGCCGAGCGACCGATCGTCCTGGGCGTGCAGCCCTGGGGCGAGGCGACCGATCCCGCCCGCCACCTGGAGCGCGTGACCCTGAGCGTGCGAGGCGTCGACGTGCTGTTCCTCGTCGACCCGGCCGTCGACCCCCTCGGCGACCCGGCCGGCGGACCGGCCCCGCTCGACGCCCTCGCGGCCGCCACCCGGATGGCCCCGGGCGTGCCCGGCACCGGGCTGGTGCCGCAGGTGCCCGTGACCGGCGCCGATCCCGTCGCCCTGCACGACGCCGTGGCCGCGCTCGACGCCGCCTCGCTCGGCCGGGCCGGGTGGGAGGTCGTCGTGCGGGGCCCGGTCGCGCCCACCCCGCCCGGGGAGCTGTGGGCCGAGGCCGGGAAGGTCGTCGAGGCGGCGCACCGCCTGCGGGAGGGCGACGGGACCGGCTTCCGCGGCGAGTTCGTCCAGGTGCGCGACCGGATCCCCGTCCCGCGCTCGCCGCAGGGCGAGCCGGTCGTGGTGGTCCGCGCGGACGAGCCCGAGGCGCTGCCGGTGGCGGCGCGGTACGCGGACGTCGTGCGGATCTCCGCCGGAGCGGTGGCCGAGGCCGCGATGCGCCGGCTCGACATCGAGGCCGGGGCCGCCGAGGCCGGCCGGGACCCGTCGTCGCTGCGGGTGCTGGTCGACATCGGCGTGGGCACGGGGGAGGGGCTGCACCACTCCGGCTCGGCCGGGCTGGCCGCGCTGGCCCGCGAGGTCGCGCGTACCGGGGCCGACGGTGTGGTCTTCCTCCCCGCCCGGCCGCGCGGGCTGGAGAAGGTGGCCGACGACGTCGTCCCCCTGCTGCGGGCGCACCGGACCCCGCTGCGCACCCTCCGGGAGCGCTTCGGCCTGCCCCTGCGGGGAGCCGGCCTGGCCGCGTCCGCGGGCTGACCCTCCCGTTCCGTCGGGGGTGGATGGGACAGTGCCCGCGTGGGGGAGCGGGTGCTGTCGTGGGGGGAGCTGAACCGCGCGCTGCTGGCGCGGCAGCTGTTGCTGGAGCGGGCGCGGATCGGCCCGGTCCGCGCGGTCGAGCGGGTGGGTGGGCTGCAGACGCAGTACGCGCCGTCGGGCTACGTCGGGTTGTGGTCGCGGCTGCGGGACTTCCGCCGCGAGCACCTCACCGAGGCGCTGACCGGGCGCCGGATCGTCCAGGCGTGGGTCATGCGCGCCACCCTCCACATGGTGTCGGCGGCCGACTTCGCGCCGCTGACCGAGGCGGTGCGCGAGCCGCGGCGGCGCTGGTGGCTGCGCGCGCAGAAGGAGGCCGCGGGCCTGGACATGCCCGCCGTCGCCGCCGCCGTCCGGGGCCACCTCGCGGACGGTCCGCGCAAGCAGGCCGAGATCGTCGGGCTGCTGGCGGCGGACGGCTTCCCGAAGGTGGCCTTCCAGGGCGTACAGCTGTGGCTCGACCTGGTCCGGGTGCCGCCCGCCGGGACCTGGGAGTCGCCCCGCGCGCACGTGTACGGGCTGGCCGAGCAGTGGGTGCCGGCGACCGGGGCCGACCGCGCCCGGGGCGAGGAGCTGCTGGCCGAGCGGTACCTGCGTGGGTTCGGGCCGGCGTCGGCGCAGGACCTCGCGCGGTACGCGGGCTGGACGGTCACCGGGGCGCGGGCCGTGCTCACCCGGCTGGACACGCGCCGGTTCCGGGACCCCGCGGGCGGCGAGCTGGTCGACCTGCCGCGCCTGCCGATCCCGGCGGCCGACGTGCCGGCGCCCGTGCGGTTCCTGTCGAACTGGGACGCGGTGCTGCTGCTCGGGCACGCGACCCGGGCGGGCATCCTGCCCATGGAGCACCGCGAGAAGGTGTTCGCCACGCGGATGCCGCAGTCCACGCCGACCTTCCTGGTCGACGGCCGGGTGGCCGGGACCTGGCGGTTCACCGGCGGGCGGGTGGTGCCGGCGCCGTTCGGGGAGCTGCCGGCCGCGGTGGCGCGGGAGGTCGCCGACGAGGCCGAGCGGCTCACGGAGTTCCACCGGGCCTGACGTGCGACGGCGCCGACCCCCGATGGGGCGGCGCCGCCGGCGCGGTCTAGATGCGCAACCGGGTCTCGATGTCGGCCGGTGAGTCGGGCAGGGCCCGCAGGTCGGCGAGGAGACGTTCCCGGTCGCGGTCCTGCGGCAGCACGCCCGCGAACGGCGCGGCAGGGCGGAACTGCGCCAGCCGGAAGCGGCGGCGTCCGTCCCGGTGGGCGCGGGCGAAACTCCACCCGAGGACGACGAGGGCGGCGAGGGCGAGGATCGATGCGGTCATGGCAGGAAGTTTGCTCCAGATCACTTCCTGCCAGAAGTGGCAGGGATGACACCCTGCGCAAAGATGCCGCCAGTATGCTGGCGCGCATGCTGCGCAGCGTCGCCGTGCTGGTCATGCCCGAGCTCGCCGTGTTCGAGTTCGGGGTGCTGTGCGAGGTCTTCGGCATGGACCGCTCGGACGACGGGCTGCCGGTCCTCGACTACCGCGTCTGCGGCGTGGAGGCCGGGAAGCCGGTCAGCACCACCGGGGGCGTGCAGGTCGTGCCGGAACACGGGCTCGAGGGGCTCCGTGGCGCCGACCTGGTCGCCGTGCCCGCCACGCGCCTGCGGACGTTCCCGGAGGAGGCGCTGCAGGCCCTGCGGGAGGCGGAGGCGGCCGGCGCCATCCTGCTGACCGTCTGCTCCGGCGTGTTCGTCCTGGCCGAGGCCGGGCTGCTCGACGGTCGCAAGGTCACCGCCCACTGGCACAGCATCGAGGAGCTGCGCGAGCGGTACCCGCAGGTCGAGGTGGACCCGGACGTCCTCTACGTCGACGACGGCAACCTCATCACGAGTGCGGGCACCGCCGCGGGCATCGACGCCTGCCTGCACCTAGTCCGGCGCGAGCTGGGCAGCGCGGTGGTCAACGGGATCGCCCGACGGATGGTCGTGCCGCCGCAGCGGGAGGGCGGCCAGCGGCAGTTCATCGACCGGCCGGTCCCGGAGTGCTCGGCCGACTCGCTCGGTCCGCTGCTGGACTGGATGCTGACCCACCTCGACCGCGAGCACTCGGTCGCGGACCTGGCCCGCCGGGCCACCATGTCCGAGCGGACCTTCGCGCGGCGCTTCGTGAACGAGACCGGCACGACCCCGCTGCGCTGGCTCACCCGTCAGCGCGTGCTGCACGCCCGGCGCCTGCTCGAGGACACCGACCTGTCCGTCGACGCCGTGGCCGCCCGTTGCGGGTTCGGCAGCGCCACCCTGCTGCGGCACCACTTCCGCAAGGTCGTCGGGGTCGCACCGGCCGACTACCGGCGGGTGTTCCGCACCAGCGAGGAGCTCGTCGGCTGACGATCGACCCGGCTCGTGACCGATCTCACTCGCCGCGGCCCCGGGGCGGGCGATACTGGGCCGGACAGACGCGCATCCCCACCACCTGCGTCCCGTCGGCCGGCTATGTCGACCCGTCGACCCGCCGACCGGGGGCGCGCGAGGAGCAGTGACGCCCGAGATGCCCGCGCAACCGAGAGTGGCCGTGATCGGGGCCGGCCCGTCCGGCCTGTACGCCGCGGCCGCCCTGCTGGCCTCCGAGGTCCCCGTCGACGTCGACGTGCTCGACCGGCTGCCCGCCCCGTACGGCCTGGTCCGCTACGGCGTCGCGCCGGACCACGTGAAGATGAAGTCGGTCATCCGGGTGCTGCAGAAGCCGTTCGCCGACGGCTCGCGCGTCCGGTTCCTCGGCAACGTCCGGGTCGGGGAGGGCGGCATCCCGCTCGACGTGCTCCGCGAGCACTACCACGCGATCGTGCACGCCTCGGGCAGCTCGGTGGACCGCGCCCTCGGCATCCCGGGGGAGGGCCTCGCGGGCAGCCACGGTTCCGGGGCCTTCGTCAGCTGGTACTGCGGGCACCCCGACTTCGTGGACCTGGACCCGCTGCTCGACCGCCCCGGCGTCGTCGTCGTGGGGGCGGGGAACGTGGCGCTCGACGTCGCCCGCGTCCTGGCCCGCGGGCACGCGGAGATGGCAGGGACGGACGTGCCGGACCGCGTGCTGGAGGTCCTGCGCGGCAGCGCGGTCACCGACGTGCACGTGGTGATCCGGCGCGCCCCGGAGCACGTGAAGTTCACCCCGGCCGAGCTGCGCCAGATCGGCGAGCTCGAGGGGGTGCGGGTGCTGGTGCACGACGACGGCGTGCTCGCCGCGGGCCTGCCCGACGCCGTCCTCGACGGGATGGAGCGGCGGCAGAAGCAGAACCTCGCCCTGCTCACCGAGTGGACCGCCCACGAGCCCGGCGACGCGCCGCGGCGCATCCACCTGCACTTCCTGCGGACGCCCGTCCGG
Source organism: Pseudonocardia lutea (assembly GCF_042658055.1). Classification (NCBI taxonomy): domain Bacteria; kingdom Bacillati; phylum Actinomycetota; class Actinomycetes; order Pseudonocardiales; family Pseudonocardiaceae; genus Pseudonocardia; species Pseudonocardia lutea. The sequence goes on along the minus strand of NZ_JBHSQK010000102.1, from coordinate 50,117 downwards.
CTGCTGGAGGAGGGCGGCCGGGTCGCCGGCATGGTCGTCGAGCGCAACGGGCTGCGAGACGGGAAGGTGGTCGGGACCGGTGAGGAGGAGACGATCCCGGCCGGGCTGGTCGTCCGGGCGATCGGCTACTCGGGCGAGCCGATCCCGGGCCTGCCCTACGACGCGCGGAACGGGATCGTGCCCAACGTGGCGGGCCGGGTCGTCGACGGCGACCGGCCGGTCCCCGGCGCCTACGTCACGGGCTGGATCAAGCGCGGGCCCACCGGCGTGATCGGCACGAACAAGGGCGACGCCGTGGAGACCGTCGCCTCCCTGCTCGACGACCTGCACGCCCTCCCGGACCCGGAGTACCCCGACCCGGAGTCGGTCGTCGAGCGGCTGGAGGCCTACGGGATCGAGCCGGTCACCTGGACGGACTGGGAACGGCTCGACGCCGAGGAGCTCCGCCGGGGGGAGGCGCGGGGCGGGGCGGAGCGGGTCAAGGTCGCCGAGCTGGCGGAGATGCTCGCCGCGGCCCGGGGCCGGACCCGGGTCTGATCGCGTCATGGAACCATGATGCTCGAAGACGACGCGAGAAATCGCATCATGGTTCCCTACTGCGATCCGCTCAGTACGGGTCGACGGACTCGACGCTCGGCAGGGCGCGGAGGCGGGCCGCGAACTCCGCGGCCTCCTCCGCGGTCATGGTCACCGAGCAGGTGAGCTCGCTGCAGCCGACGCCCTCCCGGACGTCGACGGCCATCTCCTTGACGAGGCCGCCGCAGGCGCGGAGCTCGGCGGCGACGCGCAGCACGCCGTCCATGCCGTTCGTGGTGACGATCGTGTGGCGGCGGAGGATGCGGCAGCCGGCGGTGCGGGCGGGGGCGTGAGCGCTGCTGCGGATGTCGGTCGGGCGCTCGACGGTGATGCTCATGGACGTGCTCCGGGGAGTGCGTTCGTGTGGTGCTGGGAACGCGAGCCAGGTCTCGGCAGGGTTCTCGGCTTCGGGGGAGGCGGGGCGAGAGGTCCCGCGGGTGGCGCGACGGCAGCCTGGCTCAGCCGACGCGCGGGGCTACTACGAGCCCGGCGCGCGCGGCGAGGAGGATCGCTGCGGGTCGCACGCCGCCACGGTAGCAGCCACGCGTGGTGTGTGACACCTGCCCTCCCGGACAGGGTGATCCCCCGGGCACGGGCCCGTGAACGGGAGAAGGGGCCCCGCGCCGCGGGGCCCCTTCTGCGTGCCGCTCCGAGTGTCCGCTCGGACCCGACCGTCAGTCGGTCTGGTCCTTCGGCCGCCCGGCGTCGGGCCGGCCGGCCAGCTCCAGCTCCTCCGCGGCCCGGGCGCGCCGGTCGCGGTCCTCGAGCTCGCGGTGGTGGTTCTCCGCGCGGGCCTGCTCGAGGGCCACCGTCTCCTCGACGGGGTCCGGGCCGAGCAGCGAGCCCGCGACCGGCGTACCGGCCGAGCCCAGCTGGTTCATCCGCTTGGGCACCGGGGCGCCCTGGTACTCCAGCGGGATCGGGTGGCCGTGCGCGTCCACCCCGGCCAGCGGCTGGTGCACCTCGATGAACTCGCCGTGCGGCAGGCGCCGGATGATGCCCGTCTCGATGCCGTGCTCCAGCACCGCCCGGTCGCTCTTCTGCAGGCCGATGCAGATCCGGTAGGTCACCCAGTAGGCGATCGGCGGGACCACCAGCAGGCCGATGCGGCCCGCCCACGTGGTCGCGTTCAGCGAGACGTGGAAGAAGTAGGCGATCCAGTCGTTGACGCCGCAGAGCACCAGCCAGACGTAGAACGAGATGCCCATGATGCCCAGCGAGGTGCGGACGGGCACGTCGCGCGGGCGCTGCAGCAGGTTGTGCAGCGCGTTGTCGCCGGTCATCCTCCGCTCCACCGCGGGGTAGATGCCCGCGACGACGAACAGGACCGGGAGGAACGCCACCGTGGCCCAGAACGCCGCCGGGATGGTGTACGTGCCGAACAGGTAGATCTCCCACGGCGGGAAGATGCGCGCCATGCCCTCGGAGAAGAGCATGTACCAGTCCGGCTGCGACCCCGCGGAGACGTGCGCCGGGTCGTAGGGGCCGAGGTTCCAGATCGGGTTGATCTGGAAGATGCCGGCCATGATGCCGAGGACGCCGACGACGATCGCGAAGTACGCGCCGCCCTTGGCCGCGAACGCCGGGAGGATCCGGACGCCGACGACGTTGGTCTCCTTGCGGCCGGGGCCGGGGAACTGCGTGTGCTTCTGGTACCAGACCAGCGCCAGGTGCACGCCGATCAGCGCGAGCAGGATGCCCGGGAAGATCAGCACGTGCACGATGTAGAGCCGCGGGATGATCTCCATCCCCGGGAACTCGCCGCCGAACAGCGCCCAGTGTGCCCAGGTGCCGATCAGCGGGATCGACAGGATGAAGCCGGAGGCGATGCGCAGGCCGATGCCGGAGAGCAGGTCGTCCGGCAGCGAGTAGCCGGTGAAGCCCTCGAGCATGCCCAGCAGGATCAGGACGAGGCCGATGATCCAGTTCGTCTCGCGCGGCTTGCGGAACGCACCGGTGAAGAACGTGCGGAACATGTGGGCGACCATCGCCGCCAGGAACAGCAGCGCCGCCCAGTGGTGGATCTGCCGCACGAACAGGCCGCCGCGGACCTCGAGGGAGATCTGCACCGCGCTCTCGTAGGCGCGCGACATGTGCACGCCGCGCAGGTTGTCGAAGGCGCCGTTGTAGACGACCTCGGTCATCGACGGGTCGAAGAACAGCCCGAGGTAGATGCCCGACAGCAGCAGGACGATGAAGCTGTAGAGCGCGACCTCGCCCAGCATGAACGACCAGTGCGTGGGGAAGACCTTGTTGAACTGCTTCCGCAGCCCCGCCGCCGGGTGGTACCGCTGGTCCAGCTCGTCGAGCGCTGCGGCGGCCTTGGTCTTCGGGCCACCGGACTTGGTGACCGGTGTCGTGATGGCGCTCATGGCCTCCGCTCCCAGAATGCCGGTCCGACGGGCTCGATGAAGTCGCTCCGTGCCACGAAGTAACCCTCACTGTCCACGGTAATGGGCAACTGGGGAAGGGCGCGCGTCGCGGGACCGAAGACGGGGCGCGCGTACTCGGTGGCGAGGAACTGGGACTGGTGGCACGGGCACAGGATCCGGTTGTCCTGCGTCTGGTACAGCGACGCCGGGCAGCCCAGGTGCGTGCAGATCTTCGAGAAGGCGTAGTAGTCGCCGAAGTTGAAGTTCTCCTGGCCCTGCCGCTTGATCGTCTGCGTGCCCGGCCGCAGCCGGATCAGCATGACCGGGGTGTCCGAGGCGCGCTGCGCGTGCAGCAGTGCCTCCTCGTTGCCCCGCTCGGACTCGCGGTACGGGAACACCGTCTCCATCGCGCCGGGATCCAGGTCCTCCGGGCGGACCCGGGAGATCTCGCCGAGGATGCCGGTGTCCCGGCGCAGGTAGACGGTCTCGCCGTTGACGGAGCCCCACGGGGTGACCCAGAGCGCGGCCTGGTCGCCGCCCTTCCACGGGTTGCGGATGAGCGGGCCGAGGGCGGCGATGCCGACGCCGATGCCGAAGATCCCGGCCGCGGCGCCCGCGGAGCGGGTGATCAGCTTGCGCCGGCCGATGTCGGTGGTCTTCCCGGCCGACACCAGCTGGGCGATGACCGTCTTGCGGTCGACCTCGTCCGAGCGGCCGTCGTGCCGCTGCTGGACCGAGACCTCCTCCGGGAAGAACTTCCGGACGTAGGCGATCACGCCGATGCCCAGGGCCAGCACCGTGAACCCGAACAGGAAGCCGATCGCCGGCGTGTAGGAGGCGTACCAGCCGTAGCCGGGCTCGCCGGGCGCGACGTACTCGTGCGGCCATGCGATGAAGGCGACGATGAAGCCGAGGGCGGACAGCGCCGACAGGAGGAACCAGGTGGCGACGCCACGCTCGGCGCGCTTCTCGGCCCGGGTGCCCCGGACCGGCCACTTCGGCGCGTTGTGCACGACCTCGACGTCGTCGAGCGTGCCGGCGAGCCGGGCCAGCTCCTGCTGGCTCATCCCCTCGAGCTCCTCGGGGGTGGGTCGGGTGGGGTGGGTCGACGACCCTGCGTCGGTGGCGCTCAATTCTTCGCTCCCAGCCACATGGCGAAACCGACGACAGCGGTCAGGCCGACGACGAAGATGACCACGCCCTCGGTCGTCGGGCCGAGGCCCCCGAGGTCGTACCCGCCGACCTGGTTGCTGCCGTTGGTGACGGACTTGACGTACGCGATGATGTCCCGCTTCTCGTCCGGCGTGAGCTGCCGGTCACCGAACTTCGGCATGTTCTGCGGGCCGGTGAGCATCGCGGTGTAGATCTGCTCCTCGGACGGCGTCTTCAAGGTCGGGGCGTACTTGCCCGACGACAGCGCGCCCCCGACACCGGTGAAGTTGTGGCACGAGGCGCAGTTCAGCCGGAACAGCTGGCCGCCGCGGGCCGGGTCGTCGCCGCGGAGGGCGGCGCCGGTCTGCGCGGGGGTCTCGGGGCCGCCGCCGTTGGCCTGGATGTAGGCGCCCAGCGCGTCGAGGTTCGCCCGGCCCTCCTCGGTAACCGGGTCGAACTCCGGGAGCGGGGGCTTGCGGCCGGCCTGGGCCTCCTGGCGCGCCAGCGGCATGCGGCCGGAGGAGACCTGGAAGTAGACGGCGGCGTCGCCGACGCCGACCAGGCTCGGCCCGCGCTCCTCGACACCCTGCAGGTTCGAGCCGTGGCAGGTGATGCAGACGGAGTTGTAGAGCTGCTGGCCCTTGGCCACGAGCGCGGCGTCCGGCTGGGCGACCGCCTGGTTCTGCTCCGCGTTCGGGGCGAACAGCGTGTACCCGCCGCCGACCGCCAGCAGGGCGACGCCGATCGCGAGGAGACCGGCGAACTTGCGCCGCATCTTGCCGTGCGGGCGCCGCTTCCGGGGCGCGGGTGGGGTGGTGGTCTCGGTGGTCATCGTCGGCGTCTAACCCTCACGGTCGGCGTTCGGTGCTTCCGGGGAGCGGGGTCGCTTACCGGATGAAGTAGATGACGGCGAAGAGGCCGATCCAGACGACGTCGACGAAGTGCCAGTAGTAGGACACGACGATCGCCGCGGTGGCCTGAGCCGGGGTGAACTTGCTCAGCCTGGTGCGGATCAACAGGTAGATGAACGCGATCAGGCCGCCGGTCACGTGCAGGCCGTGGAAGCCGGTGGCCATGTAGAAGACCGTGCCGTAGGCGCTGGACGAGATCGTCGTCTCGTGCTCGGTGACCAGCGTGTGGTACTCGTTGATCTGCCCGACCACGAAGAACGTGCCCATGAGCAGCGTCAGCGTGTACCAGCGCCGGAGGCCGAAGACGTCGCCGCGCTCGGCGGCGAACACCCCGAACTGGCACGTGAAGGACGAGGCCACGAGGACGATCGTCACGACCAGTGCGTAGGGGACGTCGAGATGGGTCGGCGGCGGGGGCCACTCGCCGACGTTCTGGGCGCGCGCGGTGAAGTAGATCGCGAACAGGCCGGCGAAGAACATCAGCTCGCTGGACAGCCAGACGATGGTGCCGATGCTGACCAGGTTCGGTCGGTTCAGCGAGTGGATCCGCGCGCTGATGTTGGGAGCCGCTGTCGTCACGCGGGCATTATGACCCCACGCGAACTTCTACAGCCTGTCGGGATACCCACTTCGTCAGGCAGAACCGGTCCGGCGGCACCGGGACGGCACCGGACCAACGCCTCACCAGCCCCTCCCGGTTCCCGCGCGTGCGCGTCCACGCGTGTGAGGGTGCTGACTAGTATGCGGCGGGTGAGCAGCGCCGGAAGCCTTCCCGCGAGCAGCAGCCCGTCCGCCGCGCCGGACCGGCGCACCTGGACCGTGCTGGTCTACAGCCACCGCCCCGAGGTCAGGGAGGCCGTCGTGACGGCCGTCGGCCGGCGCCCGGCGCCGGATCTCGGCCGGATCCGCTACGTCGAGGCCTCCGGGGTCGCCGAGGTCCTCGCGGCCTGCGACGCCGGCGAGGTCGACCTCGCGATCCTCGACGGCGAGGCGCAGCCGACCGGCGGCATGGGGCTCGCCCGGCAGCTGAAGGACGAGATCACCGACTGTCCCCCGATCGTGGTGTCCGTCCGGCGGGCGGACGACCGCTGGCTGGCCACCTGGTCGCGCGCCGACGCCGTGCTCGTGCACCCGCTCGACCCGCTGACCGCCGCCGAGACGGTGGCGGACGTGCTGCGCGGGCTGGGGTCCACGGCTCCCGCCACCTCCTGATGGCCGACCAGACCTGGCCGGCCCTGCTCGGCCGGCTCATCGCGGGACAGGACCTCGCCGCCGAGGACACGGCCTGGGTGATGGACCGCGTGCTCTCGGCCGACGCCACGCCCGCCCAGCTCGCGGGCTTCCTCGTCGCGCTGCGGTCCAAGGGCGAGACCGCCACGGAGATCACCGGGCTCGCCGCGGCGATGCTCGAGCACGCCAACCGGGTCACCGTCGCCGGGCGCGCCGTGGACATCGTGGGTACCGGCGGGGACCAGGCCAACACGGTCAACATCTCCACGATGGCCGCGATCGTCGTGGCCGCCGCCGGGGTGCCGGTGGTGAAGCACGGGAACCGGGCCGCGTCGTCGTCGTCGGGTGCGGCGGACGTCCTCGAGGCGCTCGGCGTGGTCATCGACCTGCCGCCGCGCGCGGTCGCGAGCTGCGTGGCGGAGGCCGGCATCGCCTTCTGCTTCGCGCCGGTCTTCCACCCCGCGATGCGGCATGCCGGCCCGGTGCGCCGCGAGCTCGGCGTGCCCACGGCCATGAACATCCTCGGCCCGCTCACCAACCCGGCCCAGCCGTCGGCGGGACTCGTCGGGTGCGCCGACCCGCGGCTCGCCCCCGTGATCGCCGAGGTGCTGGCCGGGCGCGGGGCGTCGGCGCTCGTGGTCCGCGGCGACGACGGCCTCGACGAGCTCACCACCACCACCGGCAGCGCGGTCTGGATCGCCGGCGGGGGAGAGGTGCGGCGCGAGAGCGTCGACCCGGGCCGCCTCGGCATCGGCCCCGCCACCCGCGAGGACCTGCGGGGCGGCGACGCCCGCGCCAACGCCGAGGTCGCCCGCGACCTGGTCGCCGGGAAACAGGGCCCGGTCCGCGAGGCCGTGCTGCTCAACGCCGCGGGAGCGCTCGCGGCGTACGAGGGCCCGGTGACCGACCTCGACGCCGCGCTCTCGGCGGGGCTGGAGACGGCCGCGCGGGCGATCGACTCCGGCGCCGCCGAGCGGCTGCTCGTGAAGTGGGCCGAGGTCTCCACCCGGCTCAAGGGGTAGGTGGGCCGACCGGCCCTGCAGGCGCGGGACCTCGATCGGGAGTGAGGGCGGGTTCAACCCGGTGCAGGTGCGGCCCGCCCCGCACTCTCCGGACTTCGCCGGCCGGATTCCGCCCCTCCTTCTCGCCGAGGGTCCCGCACTTCTTGTCGGGCACTTCGCACTGGGGGCTTCCGCGAGTCGCGCTCTCTGGTTCGCGAGTCGGGCTGTGTGGTTCCGCGAGTCGGGAAGTGGGGCTCGCCGCCGGGAGCGCAAGGTTCGTTGATCGTTCTCGACGGGACACGAGAGTCGTCGCGCCGGCCCTCCTGTGACCTTCCGGCCATCATGGTGCGGGGCAATCGGGTTTCTTAGCGCTGCTGTGGCCGTGATCGCGGTCTGTGGTGCAGGTCGGCCATGGGTGGCCGCGATGTGCCGCAGTTGGTGATCTCGCGGCTTCTGGAGAGGCTGTGCGCTGGTCCGCGACTGGGGCGCCGGGGGCCGTGATCGTTTCGGGTGGTGGGTGAGGGCTGTCGAGGCGGCCGTGGTGGCACTCCCGCGGCGATCATGGTGCGGGGCGGTCGAGTTTCTTAGCGCTGCTGTGGCCGTGATCGCGGTCTGTGGTGCAGGTCGGCCGTGGGTGGCCGCGATGTACCGCAGTTGGTGATCGTGCGGCGTCCGGAGCGCCCTGCTCCATGATCGTCTCGAGTGGGGCGTCAGTGCTGTCCGGCCGACCGTCCTGTCGCTGTCGTGGCGATCATGCAGAGCGGGCGGGTTTCTGCGGCCGCGTGACTGTGAGGTTCTTCCTCGGGTGCCGGGCACGGCGCTTGCCTCCCGCATCGTCCGCCGCCCGGGGTGAGGGCACGATCTCACTGTTCGTGACGGAGTTGGCGACCGTGTGTCAGAGGCGCTGCTCAGACGGGTGGTTCGCGGTCCGCGGTGCCGATCCGGTGGTCGCTGCGTCGAGTGACGCCCGTCCGGGGAACGTGTCACGCCTTCGAGGGGCGTTGCCCCCTTCGCGGTGACTCAAAGCCAACATGCGCACCATGATTCCCGTCAGCACCTCCTACCTCAACAACCACATGCAGCAGCGGCGCGACGGGACAAACGCATTGCGCAGAGTCACGACCGTGCCGGGCTGGGTTGCCCACCCGGGCGACGGGGGTGCAGGCGAAAGGCGATCCGATGAGACTCCGAACCCGCAGACAGCTCGCCCTGATCGCGACGATCGGCGCCCTGGGCCTGATCGGGCCCGGCGTCGCGCTCGCCCACGAGACCACGGGGCGGGCCCCGGGCACCGCCCCGTCCGCAGCCGCGCCCGCCGGCGCGGGGCTGCTCTCCTCCGGTTCGGGCGGAACCCCGCTGTCGGCGCCGCAGGACGCGTCGGCCGAGGCGCTCGCTCCCGGTCTGGTGCCTGCCCGGGGAGCCACGGGCGTGGCACCGGCGCACCCTGCGGCCGCCGCCCCGGCACCGGCCGGGCCCGCCGCGGGGAACGCGCCTGTTCAGCCTGCGGTGGGCACCGACCCGGGCCAGCCTGCGGTGGGCACCGACCCGGGCGAGCCTGCGGTGGGCACCGACCCGGGCCAGCCCGCGGCAGGAACCGCGCCGGCCCAGCCTGCGGCGGGGGCCGCTCCTGCCGAGCCCGCGGCGGAGACCGCGCCGGCCCAGCCTCCGGTGGGCACCGCTCCGGCTCAGCCCGCGGCGGGGACCCTTCCGGCCCAGCCAGCCGCGTCGAGCGCCACCGCGCCGGCGGTCGGGCCCGACGTCGGCCCGGGTGTCGGTACGCCGGCGACAGCTTCGGCACCGGTCGCCTCGCCGGTCTCGCCCGTGAGTGGCGCGGTGTCCGGGCCGGTAGGCGCCGCACGGGTCGGCGTCACCGCTCCGGCGCCCGGCTCGGCGTCCGTGGCGGGCGCGGCTGCCGGCGCGAGTGCGATCGGTGGCACCGGCGTCCCGGCGGTGGGCGGCACGCTCGCGGGCCCCGGTGGGGTCGCGGTGCAGGAGCCGCCCGCGGTGCCCCCGGCCGGCGCGGCGCCGGTCGGGACGCCCGGGGTGCAGCCGCCGGCCGCGCCGTCGGCACCGGCCGAGCCCGACACCGCCGCCGAGAGATACGGCTGGGGTACGCCGCTGCCGCAGTCGGACGAGTTCGACTACACCGGTGCCCCCGACTCGGCGAAGTGGAGCACGATCAACGGGTGCTGGGCCGGCCACAACGGCAACGGCAAGCGGTGCGGCGACCGCAGCACCGTCGACGGCGAGAAGCTGGTCCAGACCGGTCTGCGCAACGGCGACACGGGCTGGCTGGCCTCGAAGCTCGACCAGCGGTACGGCCGCTGGGAGGCGCGCGTCCGTTCCTTCAACACGGGGGAGTCGGGCAAGGAGTACCACCCGCTGCTGATCGTGTGGCCGGAGTCGGACAGCTGGCCGCAGGACGGCGAGTACGACTTCCTGGAGAACCAGGCGCCGGGCGAGGAGTGCGCGAACGCCTTCATCCACTACCCGCACCCGCGGATGCCCGTACAGCAGGAGTTCCTGGAGGAGAAGGACTGCGGGGCGCCGCTGTCCGAGTGGCACAACATCGCCTTCGAGTGGACCCCCGACCACGTGCGGGGCTACATCGACGGCAAGGAGTGGTACACGCTCGAGGACGGCGCGGGCCCCGGCGGCCGCAAGAACATCCAGGACATGCCCTCCGGGCACCTGACCATCCAGTTCGACAACTTCCACGGCAGCGGTATGCGCGAGGCCAGCTACGAGATCGACTGGGTGCGCATCTACTCGCTCGACGGCGCCGGGCAGCCCGCGGCCGGCGAGCCGGCGACCGGGCCGGGGGCCGGTGGGCCCGCGACCGGGCCGGGGGCCGGTGAGCCGGCGACAGGTGGCCCGAACGAGTCCGGCACCGACCCGTCCACCCCGCCGACCTCGGGTGGATCCGGGTCCGGCGACGCCGGTTCCGCCCGCGGGGACTCGTCCAGCGGAGCCGCGTCGGGCGGGGACTCCTCGGGCGGGGACTCGTCGGGCGGGGACTCCTCGGGCGGGGACTCGTCGCACGGGGACTCGTCGCACGGGGACCGGTCCGGTGAGGAGCCGGCGCCCGAGGGGGCGATGACCGAGGCCGCGCCGGCCGCGTCGGCCACCCGCGCCTCGTCCTTCGACGCGACGGCCGTGCGCGGCGCCGGCTGAGGCGCCAGTCCCGAAGCTCGAGGACCCCGGAGCCCGACCATCTCCGACCACACACCCGGTCGCAGCCGCACAGGCCGCCGACCGGGTGTGTCGCGTCCGGCCACTGGTGCGGGCCGCGCGCGGTCACGGGCCGGTGTGGATCTCGGCGGCACGGCCGCGGCTGCACTAGCCTCCGCAGCGAACCGCCCCGAGGCCTCGTGAGAAGGAGAGCCCGTGATCACCGCGATCGTCCTGGTCCACACCCTCGCCGACCGGATCCCCGAGACCGCACAGGCGATCGCGGACATCGAGGGCGTCGCGGAGGTCTACTCCTGCGCCGGCGACGTCGACCTGATCGCGATCGTCAAGGTCCGCGAGCACGAGCAGCTCGCCGACCTCATCGCGGGGAAGATCTCCAAGGTCGACGGCGTGCAGCACACCGACACCCACATCGCCTTCCGCTCCTACTCCCGCGCCGACACCGAGGCGGCCTTCTCCGTCGGCTCGAACTAGCGGCGCCGCCGCGCTCACCCCCTCTTCGCCAGCACCTCGACGGTCGTCCGCCCGGCCTCCGTGCCCTCCCGTGCCTTGAGCGCCCACCCGCTCCACCGCGCGGCGCCCCGGGCGGGCTCGGACCAGGGCTCGCAGTACACGAGACGCGTGCCGCCGGTCGTGAGCCAGCGGTAGATCAGCCGGACCTCCTCGGGTGGGGCGCCGTGCAGCGGCGCCTCGCCCGGCAGGATGGTCTGAGCGCCGGCCCGCAGCGCCTCGACGACCGGCATCGGCCGGACCCCGCGCCGGGCCACGTCCGCCGCGGCCAGCTGCCCGTAGCGGATCACGGCGAGCTCCCAGCCGCCGCGCCCGTCCGGCCGGGCGCCGACGAGCTCGGGCTGGGCGGCCAGCGCGGCCAGCGTCTGGCGCCGCTCGAGGGCGAAGATCAACGCCGCCAGCCGGTCCCGGTCGCCCGCCGCCTCCTCGAACCGCTCCTTGCCCGCCAGCGCGTCGACCCCGCGGGCGAGCCGGTGCAGCGGGTCGTCGCTCGCCCCCTGCACCAGGGCCCGCAACGACTCGACGGCGGGCGCGTACTCCTCGGGCGTCTGCAGGCCCGCGCACGGGGCCCCGCACCTCCCCAGCTCGTGCAGCATGCAGGGCGACGCCGACGGCGCCCGCGCCGGGATCCGCTGTGTGCAGCGCCGCAGCGGCACGGCGTCGAGCAGGGTGTCCAGCGCGGTCGCCGCGGACCGGTGCGAGGCGAACGGGCCCAGCGCACCCTCGCGCCCGGTGGTGACCACCGACAGCCGGGGGAAGGCCTCGGCCGTCGGCGCCACCCACCACGTGCGGCCGGGGTTGCGCGAGCGGCGGTTGTACTTCGGCTTGTGCGCCGCGAGCAGCCGCAGCTCCCGCACGCCCGCCTCGAGCGCGTGCGCGCACACGACCGAGTCCACCCGCTCGGCCAGCGCCACCATGTCCCGGATCCGGCGGCGCCGCTCGCCCGCGGTGAAGTAGCTGCGCACCCGCCGCCGGAGATCGCCGCTGGTCCCGACGTAGAGCACCTCCTCCCGCGGGCCGCGGAACAGGTACACGCCCGGCGCGGACGGCACCTGCTCGGCGAGGTGCCGCTTCTGCCGCTGGCGCTGGGTCGGCCGGTGCGCCGACGCCTCCCGGGTGAGCGCGAGCAGCTCCTCCAGGCTCTGCACGCCGAGGTTGCCGACCCGCTCGAGCAGGCGGTGCAGCACCTCGACCGTGGCCCGCGCGTCGGACAACGCCCGATGGTTTGGCTGGGTGCGGGTGCCGAAGTGCCGGGCGAGGGCGCCGAGTCGCACGCTGGGGCACTCCTCGCGGGGCAGCACGGCGCGGGCGAGCCGGGCCGTGCACACGACGGGCGGCCGCGGCCACACCTGCCCGTGCCGCTCGCAGGCCGAGCGCAGGAACCCGGAGTCGAACGGCGCGTTGTGCGCCACCAGCACCGCGCCGGTGAGGAACTCGAGCAGGGACGGCAGCACGGCGGGCAGCCGCGGAGCCGTGCGGACCATCGCGGTGGTGATGCCGGTGAGCGCCACCACGTTCGGCGGGATGCCGGTGCCGGGGTCGACCAGCGTCGCGAGCTCGCCCAGCTCCTGGCCGCCGCGCACCTTGACCGCCCCGACCTCGGTGATCCCGTCCCGCTCGTGGCTCCCGCCGGTGGTCTCGAGGTCGAGCACGACGAACGTCACCTCGCGCAGCGGGGTGCCGAGCTCGTCGAACGACAGCTGGGGAGCGGTCACGGGGCGAACGGTAGTTCGAACCCCCGACAATTCCTCGCACGCCCGTTCGAGGCGTGTCGCGGGGACGGCCCGCGACGGCGCGGAAACGGCGGGGGAGGAGTGCGGGGACGGGCGCGTCACGGCCGAATCCGTGGCCGCCCGTCCGGATCGGGGATAACCTTGACCGATGTACGAGGAGGACGCCACGCCCGAGCACCCGCAGGGTGCCGCGGGGTCCTCCGGCCGTGCCGACCTGGACTGGAACCTGCTGCCGGACCCCGTCCGGCACCGGCTCGCCGAGGTCGCCGGCACCGCGCTCGCCGGCCTCCCGCCCGCCGAGGTGCCCGCCGCGCTGCGCCAGTTCGCCCGGTTCACCCCGGCCAAGCGCGCCCGCCTCGGCGGCACGAAGCTCGTGCGCGAGCTGCGGGACAACGCGACCTTCCGCACCGCCGTCGTCGCCTGGTGGGAGGAGCACCGGCCCGGTGAGCTCGCCGCGGGCCCGGACGAGCCCGTCACGGCCGCGGCCGCCGCCGTGCTCACCGGGGCGCCCGAGGCCCGGGGGGCGGTCGCCTCCGTCGCCCGCCGCGGGGACGCGGCCGAGGCCCGGGCGGAGCGCGACGAGGCCCTCTCCCGGGCGGACAAGCTGACCGTCGAGGTCGAGCGGCAGCGCGCCGCGCTGGCCGAGGCGCTCGACCAGGCCCGTGAGGCCGCCGTCCAGCGCGAGCACGAGGTGGCGCAGCTGCGGCGCAAGGTCTCCGAGCAGGGCGCCAAGCTGCGGTTCGCCCGCGACGCGCACGCGGAGCTGGAGGCGGAGGTGGCCCGGTTGCGGGCCGGCGTCGACGCCCGGCTGGCCGAGGTGGTCGCCGAGCGGGACCGCGAGCGGGAACGGGCCGAGGAGGAGCGCCGCCGCGCGCAGCGCGCCCAGGCCGAGGTCGCGGCCGCCCGGCAGGCTGCCAAGGAGGCCCGGCAGGGTGACGAGGTGCGGCTCGGGCTGCTGCTCGAGACGCTCGGCGGGGCGGTGCAGGGCCTGCGCCGCGAGCTCTCCCTCGGCGGGGGCGGGCCCCGTCCGGCCGACCTCGTCGCAGGCCCGGACGGCACGCGGGGCACACCCGTCGTCAACCTCGCGACCCTCGACGCGCTGCTGGCCCTGCCCGCCGCGCACCTGATCGTCGACGGCTACAACGTGAGCAAGACCGGCTACCCCGAGCTGCCGCTGGCGGACCAGCGCACGCGGCTCGTGGGGCAGTTGGGCGCGCTCGCGGCGCGCACCGGGGTCGAGGTGACCGTCGTGTTCGACGGCGCCGCGGTCAGCGCGGCGCAGACCCGCGGCGCCCGGGGTGTGCGGGTGCTGTTCAGCGACCCCGGCGTGATCGCGGACGACGTCATCCGGGACCTGGTGGCCGCGGAACCGCAGGGCCGGCCGCTGCTGGTCGCCTCCTCGGACCGCGCGGTCGCCGACTCCGTGCGGCGCCGTGGGGCGCACGCGGTGCCCTCCTCGGTGCTCCTCGGCCGCCTGCGTCCCTGAGCTCGACGCCGCTCCGCGCGGCCGCGTTCCCGCAGGTCACCGGCCTGTTCTCCGGAAACTGTCGGTGCCGCTCCGTACGGTGCGCCCCGACGAGATCACCGGAGGCGAGGAGCGACACGATGATCGTCGACTGCGACAGCTGCGAGGTCCGCGGGCGGTCCTGCGGGGACTGTGCGATCGGGGTCCTGCTGGGCATGCCCGAGGTGCCGTCGGCGGCGCCGGACGACACGCCCGAGGCGGGGGGCTGGGTCGCGGTGGGCGGCGAGCACGTGCCGTCCGGCGCGCCGCGCGTACAGCTCGACGCAGCCGAGCGGCAGGCGTTGGCCGTCCTCGCCGACCAGGGACTGCTGCCGCGGTTGCGCTTGGTTCCCGCGCGTACCCGCAGCGTCACCGACATCGGGGGCGCCGAGGCCGATCGTCGCAACGCTGTGTAGCGAAGTGCGGCGCCGATCCCGCAAGATGGTCACCATCGGCGACGAACGGACCGGCGCCCGTTCACAGCACGGCTCCGCGGCCAGGTCTGGACGGGTGAATCACACGCTCGTAATCTCCTTCCGACCTCGCGTCGACCGGCCGCCGTCCCCATGGCGGCCCGTGAGGTCACCGCCGCGGCACCCCTCGCAGGAGGACACGGTGCTCCGCCGCCCGGGACCCCCGACCCGGGCCGGCGCGGCGGGTGCGAGGAGGGAGTCGCGTCCGCGTGCTGTCGCCCCGAGAGCGGTGGGCCCGGCGGGCCGGTGCGGCCCGCGCCTGTGCGCGGGTGACCGGCCGGGCCGTCGTCTCGGCGGCGCTGGTCGCCGTGGCGGTCGTCGCCCTCCTGACGGGCACCGCGGCGGCAGCCCCGATCCTGCCCGGCATCCCCGGGGTGCCCGCCCCGGCTCCCGCGCCCGCGGACCCGGCTGATCCGGCGACCCCCGCCGGGCCCGCAGAACCGGCGGCGCCGCTGGGGCCTTCGGCGCCCGCG
>NZ_JBHSQK010000102.1:0-34969 GCF_042658055.1 Pseudonocardia lutea | reverse complement strand
GACCGGGCGGCGCCGCTGGCGCCCCCGGCGCCGTCGGCTCCCGCCGGGCCCGAGGTGCAGGTCCCGGCCGCCGCCGAGCCGCCGCGGACCCCGGAGGAGGCGCGGCAGCGGGTCGCCGACGTCCGGCGCGAGGCGGAGGCCCTCACCGAGCAGTGGCACGCCGCCACGGACGACCTCACGACCAGGCAGGCCGAGGCCGACCGGCTCCGCGAGGCGGTGGACCCGCTGCGGGCCGCCGCCGACCGGGCCCGCGGGGACGAGGAGACCTACCGGGAGACGCTCGACGGCGTCACGCTCTCCTTCTACGAGAACGGCAGGCTCGACCAGTTCAACGCCCTGCTCGCCAGCTCCTCGCCGCAGGCCTACCTGGACCAGATGTCGGCGCTCGAGACGCTCTCGGCGGACCGGCTCGTCGCGCTCGACGACCTGCGGGACAAGGTCGACCGGGCCGCCCGCACCCAGGCCGACGCGGACGACGCGACGCTGCGCGCCCAGACGGCCGCGGACGAGGCCCGCCGGGCCGCCGACGAGATCGGGATCCGCAAGGCCGACGCCGAGAAGCGGATCGGCGAGGCCGAGGCGCTGCTCCGGCAGCTGAGCCCGGGCGAGCTCGCGGACCTCAACGGGCCGGCGGAGGACGCGCCGGAGGTCCTGCTGGGCACGGGCGTGGGCGCCGACGCCCTGCGGGCGGCCGCGACCAAGCTCGGCCGGCCCTACGTGTGGGGGGCGAGCGGGCCGGGATCGTTCGACTGCTCCGGGCTGACCTCGTGGGCGTTCAAGCAGGCCGGCATCACGCTGCCGCGCTCGAGCAGTGCGCAGGCGCGGGTCGGCACCCCGGTGTCCTGGAGCGAGATGCAGCCCGGCGACCTCGTCTTCTACTACTCGCCCGTGAGCCACGTCGGCATCTACGCCGGCGGCGGCAAGATGCTCAACGCGCCGCAGAGCGGGGACGTCGTCAAGTACCAGACCGTCTCGCGCAGCGCGTTCACCGGCGCCCGCCGCCTCTGACCACGTCCGCTCCCCGTCCCCGGCGGCCGGATCGCCTCCNGCCTCCCGCGATCCGGCCGCCGCGGAGCCCGACGCCGCGGCAGGAGCCCACGCCGTGGCCGGCCGGTCCACCGGTCCCGCTAGGTTCCCCGGGTGGCCCGCACGCTCCTCGTCACGAACGACTTCCCGCCCCGCCGGGGCGGCATCCAGAACTACCTGCGGGCCCTGGCCGACCGGTTGCCGCCCGGGGAGCTGACCGTCTACGCCCCGGCCTGGGAGGGCGCGGCCGCGTTCGACGCGGCTCTCGACTACCCGGTGCACCGGCACCCGACGTCGCTGATGCTGCCGGTCCCCGAGGTCGCCCGGCGCGCCGCGACGTATGCCCGCGAGCACGGTTCCACCACGGTCTGGTTCGGCGCCGCGGCCCCGCTCGCGCTGCTGGGGCCCGGACTGCGCCGCTCGGCGGGGATCCGGCGCGTGGTGGCCAGCACGCACGGGCACGAGGTGGGCTGGTCGATGCTGCCCGGCGCGCGGCAGGCCCTGCGCCGCATCGGCGACGACGCGGACGTCGTGACCGTGGTGTCGCGCTACACGCGGGGACGGTTCGCGTCGGCCTTCGGGCCGCGGGCCGCGCTCGAGCACCTGCCGCCCGCGGTCGACACCGAGGTCTTCCGGCCCGACCCGGCCGCCCGGTCCGCGCTGCGGGCGCGCTATCGGCTGGGGGAGGCGCCCGTGGTCACCTGCCTGTCGCGGCTGGTGGCGCGCAAGGGGCAGGACGCGCTGATCGCGGCCCTGGCCCCGCTGCGCGAGCGGGTGCCCGGCACGCGGTTGCTCGTCGTCGGCGA
This sequence comes from Pseudonocardia lutea, assembly GCF_042658055.1. Classification (NCBI taxonomy): domain Bacteria; kingdom Bacillati; phylum Actinomycetota; class Actinomycetes; order Pseudonocardiales; family Pseudonocardiaceae; genus Pseudonocardia; species Pseudonocardia lutea. The sequence goes on along the minus strand of NZ_JBHSQK010000102.1, from coordinate 33,137 downwards.
CGGACCGGACCGGGACCGGCTGCCCCGGCTGGCGCAGCGGCACGGGGTGGCCGAGCACGTCGTGTTCACGGGCGCGGTCCCGGCGGAGGAACTGGCCGCGCACCAGGCGACCGGGGACGCGTTCGCGTTGCCGTGTCGCACCCGCGGCGGCGGGCTCGACGTCGAGGGCCTCGGCATCGTGCTGCTCGAGGCCTCGGCGTGCGGGGTGCCGGTCGTGGCGGGGGACAGCGGCGGCGCGCCCGAGACGGTGCGCGAGGGCGAGACCGGGCACGTCGTCGACGGCCGGGACCGGGACGCCCTGGTCGACGCCCTCGCCGACCTGCTCGCCGACCCCGACCGGGCGCGGAAGATGGGCGCCGCCGGGCGGACCTGGATGGAGGAGGAGTGGACGCTCCCCACTCAGGTCGCACGCCTGCGGACCTTCCTCGCCGGCACGCCCTGACGGCCGCCGGGTGGCTCAGGCGGGCTGGGGCGTCTCGGCCGGGGCGTAGATCGCGGCGATCTCGGCGGCGTACTGCTGCGCCACCACCGCGCGCTTGACCTTGAGCGTGGGGGTGAGCTCCCCGCCCGCCTCGGTGAAGTCGACGGGCAGGATGCGGAACTTGCGGATCCGCTCTGCCCGCGACACCGCCTGGTTGGCCTCCTCGACGGCGGCGGCGATCTCACCGCGCAGCTCCGGGTCGTCGACCAGGTCGGCGGCGGAGGCTGGGTCGCCCGTGGCCGTCTTGCCGTGGCGCTCGCGCCAGCCGGGCAGGGCCTCGGGGTCGATGGTCACCAGCGCGCCGATGAACGGCTTGCCGTCGCCGACCACCATGCACTGCCCGACCAGCGGGTGCGCCCGCAGCCGGTCCTCCAGCACCGCGGGCGCGACGTTCTTGCCGCCCGCGGTGACCAGCAGCTCCTTCTTGCGCCCGGTGATCGTGAGGAACCCGGCGTCGTCGAGCTCGCCGATGTCCCCGCTGTGGAACCAGCCGTCCTCGAGCGCCTCCGCGGTGGCCTTCTCGTTCTGCCAGTACCCGCGGAAGACGATGTCGCCGCGCAGCAGGATCTCGCCGTCGTCGGCGATCCGGACCGCGTGCCCCGGCACCGGCCGCCCGACGCTCCCGACCCGCTGGGCCGACAGCGCGTTGACGGTGACGCCCGCGGTGGTCTCGGTGAGCCCGTAGCCCTCCAGGATCGGCAGCCCGATGCCGCGGAAGAAGTGCCCGAGGCGCTCGCCGAGGGGGGCGCTGCCGGACACCGCGGCGACGACCCGCCCGCCGGTCGCGGCCCGCAGCTTGCCGTAGACGAGCTTGTCGAACACCGCATGCCTGACCTTCAGGCCCAGGCCGGGGCCGCCGGTGTCCTCGGCCTGCGACCACGCGATCGCGGTGTCGGCGGCGGCGTCGAAGATCCGGCCCTTGCCCTCGTCGTGCGCCTTCTGCCGGGCGCCGTTGTAGACCTTCTCGAACACGCGCGGGACGGCGAGCAGGAAGGTCGGGCGGAAGCTCTGCAGGTCCGCCAGCAGGTTCTTGGTGTCCGGGGTGTGTCCGATGACGGTGCGGGAGGCGAGGGCCCCGCACTGGATGACCTTGCCGAAGACGTGCGCCAGCGGCAGGAACAGCAGCACCGAGCCGGTGTCGGTGAGCAACTCGGAGAGCACCGCGCGGGTCGAGGCGATCTCGGTGAGCAGGTTCCGGTGGGTCAGCTCGCAGCCCTTGGGGCGCCCCGTGGTGCCCGAGGTGTAGATCAGCGTGGCCAGGTCGTCCGCCTGCACCGCGCGGCGGCGCTCGTGGACCTGCTCGTCGGCCAGCTCCTTGCCCGCGGCGACGAGCTCGTCGACCGCGCCGGAGGCGATCTCCTTGACGAACTTCAGCGTGCCGCCCGCCCGGGCGACCAGGGCCGCGTGGTCGGCCGTCTCGACCACGATCCCGACCGCGCCGGAGTCGGAGAGGATCCACTCGATCTGGGACGCCGAGGAGGTCTCGTAGATCGGCACCGTGACCGCGCCGACGGCGAGGATCGCGTAGTCGACCAGCGTCCACTCGTACCGGGTGCGGGACAGCAGCGCGACGCGGTCGCCGACCTCGACGCCCGAGGCGATCAGCCCGCGCGCGACCGCGGTGACCTGCGCGGCGAACTCGGCGGCGGAGACGTCCCGCCAGCCGCCGGCCTCCCGGATCCGCAGCGACGTGGTCCGCGGGACCTCGGCCTCGTTCGCGTACACGGCGTCGAGGAGGTTCTCCTCCGCTCCGACCGTGACGGTCGCGGGGACGCTGTACTCACGCACGATGCTGACCTCCTGGCCGGCGTTGGCAGGTTACTCGTGAGGAAAGATAGCGCGTCGCCGCGCGGATCGGCAGGCCACCGGGTGTCCGACATGTCCGGTTCTTCGTGGGCGGGCCGCCGACCCCCCGATCGGGTCCGCCCGCGCCCCCGGCGCAGGTCCCGCAGGTCGGGGCGGGAGGATCGGGGGCGCGAGGAGGTGGCCGGTGCCCAGTGTGGACGTGGTGGACGAGACATTCCTGGCCGCGCCCCGTGCCCGCGTGGCGGCCGAGTTCGCCGATCCGGGTGTGTGGCCGCGGCTCTGGCCGGACCTGCGGCTGGAGGTCCTCGCCGACCGGGGCGACGAGGGCGTGCGCTGGACGGTCGGCGGCGCGCTCACCGGGAGCATGGAGGTGTGGCTGGAGGCGGTGCTCGACGGCACGGTCGTCCACTACTTCCTGCGCGCCGACCCCACCGGGCCGGACGGCCTGCCGACGACCTGGCCCCGGCGCCGCGCCGTCGCCGAGACCCGGCGCCGGCAACGCGCCGCCAAGCGGATCGCGTTCGCCCTCAAGGCGCGGCTGGAGGCGGGCCGGGCGCCGGGGGAGCCCCCGCTCCCGTAGCGTCTGCAGATCATGCGGGTGCATGTGGTCTCCGACGTGCACGGCAACGTCGAGGCCCTCGCCCGGGCGGCCGACGGCGCCGATGCCGTGTTCGTGCTCGGCGACCTGATCGACTTCGTGGACTACCGGAACCCGGAGGGCGGCATCCTGGGCCGGGTCCTGGGCCCGGAGGTCAGCCGCCGGTTCGGCGAGGTGCGCAGCGCCGGCGGGCCCGGCGAGCTCCGCGAGTTCGCGCGCCGGGCGTGGGCGCGCATCCCCGACCCGGCCGCCGTGATCGAGGAGGCGATCGCCGAGCAGTACGAGGCGATGTTCGCCGTCCTCCCGGACCCGACCTGGGCCATCCCCGGCAACGTCGACGTGCCCGACCTCTGGCCCGCGCACGTCCGGCCCGGCACCCGGGTGCCCGACGGCGAGGTGGTCGAGATCGGCGGGCTGCGCGTCGGCTTCGTGGGCGGGGTGCCGCTGCCGCCCGGCGTCCCGGCCCGCACCGGCGGCCCCTGGCGCCCGCACCTCGTCCCGGCCGAGGACTACCTCGCCGCGGTCGGCAAGCTCACGGACGTCGCGCTGCTGTGCACGCACGCGCCGCCCGCGGTGCCCGCGCTGTACTACGACGTCGTCACCAGGCGGCGGGAGCTGCCCGGGCAGGGGCTGGTGGAGCTGATCGAGCGCGACCGCCCCCGCGCGGCGCTGTTCGGGCACGTCCACCAGCCGCTGGCGCCGCGGGCCCGGCTGGGTCCCACGGAGTGCGTGAACGTCGGCCACTTCCGCAAGACGGGTGAGCCGTACGTGCTGCGCTGGTGATCCGCCCGGTACCGTGCGCGTCATGGCCGACGCGACGACCTCCTCGATCACCATCGACGCCGACCCCGAGACGGTCATGGCGGTCATCGCGGACTTCGAGGCCTACCCGGAGTGGGCGGACCAGGTGAAGACGGTCGAGATCCTCGAGAAGGGGGCCGACCGGGCCGACCGCGTGCGGTTCTCCATGGACGCCGGCCCGATCAAGGACACCTACACCCTCGACTACGACTGGGCGCCGGACGGCCGCTCGGTGAGCTGGACCCTGGTGAAGGGCCAGATGCAGAAGGCGCAGAACGGCTCGTACACGCTGGAGTCCGCCGGCGGCGCCCCGACCACGGTGACCTACAGCCTCGCCGTGGACCTCAACATCCCGATGATCGGCATGTTGCGCCGCAAGGCCGAGAAGGTGATCATCGACACCGCCCTCAAGGGCCTCAAGCGCCGCGTGGAGAGCCGCTCCTGAGCGCACGCCCCGTGGCGGCTACGCTGCCGCGCGTGCGGGTCGTGCTGTTCACCGGCAAGGGGGGCGTCGGGAAGACGACGCTCGCCGCGGCCACGGCCGCCCGCCTCGCCCGGTCCGGGCGCAAGACCCTCGTCGTCTCCACCGACCCCGCGCACTCCCTCGGCGACGCCCTCGGCGAGCGTCTCGACGCCACCACCGAGAGCGAGCCCGCCGACCTCGGGCAGGGGCTGTTCGCCGCGCACGTGGACACCCGGGTGCTGCTCGACGACGCCTGGGGCGACCTGCAGGGGCACCTGCGCACGCTGCTCGCGGGGGCCGGGATCGACGAGCTGCTGGCCGACGAGCTGACCGTGCTCCCGGGCGTCGAGGACCTCCTCGCGCTCGCCGAGGTGCACCGCCTCGCCACCTCCGGGCTCTGGGAGGTGGTGGTGGTCGACTGCGGCCCCACCGCCGAGACGCTGCGCCTGCTCGGGCTGCCGGAGGCGCTCTCGGGGTACCTCGAGCGGCTCTTCCCGGCGCACCGCCGGGCCGTCCGCGGCATGATCGCCGGGCTGGCCTCGGGACGGGCCGGCGCCGAGCAGGCCGCGGGCTGGGACCGGACCGTCGACGCCCTGGACCGGCTCGCCGCGCGGCTCGCCGGGCTGCGCGCCCTGCTGGCCGACCGCGAGGAGACCTCGATCCGCCTGGTCCTGACCCCCGAGCGGGTCGTCGCCGCGGAGACGCGCCGCACCCTGACCGCCCTGGCCCTGCACGACCTGCAGGTCGACGGTCTGGTGGTCAACCGGGTCATGCCCGCGCCGCCGCCGTCGCTGCGCGGCCCGACCGCGCGCTGGCTGCGGGAGCGGCACACCGAGCAGCAGGCCGTGCTGGCCGAGCTGCGGGCGGAGTGCGGCGACGCCGTCCCGCTCGCCACCGTGCCGTACACCGCGGCCGAGCCGACCGGCGTGGAGGCCCTGGTGGCGCTGGCCGGCGGCCTCTACGGGGACGGGGACCCGGTCGCCGCCGTCCCGGACACCGGCCCGGGCCTGCGCCTCGAGCGCACCGCGGGCAGCGGCACCTCCGCCGACTCGGAGTTCGAGCTGGCCCTGCGCCTGCCCGGCGCGGCGGACGGCCCGCTGGACCTCACCCGGGTCGGCGACGAGCTCGTCGTCACCGTGGGCTCCACACGGCGCCGGGTGAGCCTGCCGGCCGTGCTTCGCCGCTGCGAGGTCACCGGGGCCCGGCTCGTGGGCGAGGGCCACGCCACGGACCTGGTCGTGGTCTTCGCGCCGGACCCGGCGGTCTGGATGCAGCGGTGACGGCGGCAGCGGTGACGGCGGCAGCGGTGACGGACGCCGTCCCGGGGAGGCGCGGGTGAGCTGCGCGCACTCGGAGAGCCTGACCCGGGAACTGCGCGCCCTCGCGACGGCCGCGTTCGAGCGCGTCGGGCCGCTGCTCGACGTGGCCCGCTCCGCCGAGGGGACCCCGTCGAGCTGCGCGTCCTGCCCGGTCTGCGCCCTGCTCGCGCTGCTGCGCGGCGAGCGCCCGGAGCTGGCGGTACGACTGGCCGAGCACGCCGCGGGACTGTTGACGGTGCTGCGGACGTTGGTGGAGGAGCTGCCGGACCCGGCGGCGGAGGGAACGGCCGGCAGAGCTGCGGGGCGTGGATCCGAGGAAGAGGGCGGACATGGCACGACCCGCGGCGCGGACGGCGGACACGCCGCACACGGTGGAGACGGCGGAACCCGCGGCGGGGAGTCCCGATCCGGGGCCGCCCGGCGGGTCCAGCACATCCGCGTGGTCCGGGCCTGACGTGCTGACCGTCGGGGTGGACGTCGGGGGCACGAGCGTCCGGGCCGGGGTCGTCGACCCCGAGGGCGAGGTCATCGACAGCGCCAGCGCCGCCACGCCCAAGAGCGACGAGGCCCTCGAGGCGACCATCGCCGCCTGCGTGAGCGAGCTCGCGAACCGCCACGAGGTGTCCGCGGTCGGCCTGGCGCTGGCCGGGTTCATCGACGCCGACCGCGGGCTGGTCCGGTTCGCGCCGCACCTGTCGTGGCGGGACGCCCCCGTGGCCGAGCGGATGCGCAAGCGGCTGGGCGTCCCGGTCGTCGTCGAGCACGACGCGAACGCCGCCGCCCTGGCCGAGCGCCGCTACGGGGCTGCCGCCGGCGCGTCGACGGTGGTCTTCGTGGCCCTGGGCACCGGCATCGGCGGGGCGCTGCTGCTCGACGGCGCGCTGTTCCGCGGCGCCTTCGGGGTGGCGCCGGAGTTCGGGCACGTCCGCGTGGTGCCCGACGGCCGCCCGTGCGAGTGCGGCAAGCGCGGCTGCTGGGAGCGCTACTGCAGCGGCACCGCGTTGGCCACGACGGCGCTGGAGATGCTCGCCGACCCCGACGCGAGCACCTCCGTGCTGCACCGCGAGGCCGCGCGGGACCCGGGCCGGATCACCGGCCAGCGGGTCGCGGCCGCCGCGCGTGACGGCGACCGGCTGGCCCGGCGCGCCGTCGCCGAGATGGGCCGGTGGCTGGGGGAGGGCCTCTCGCTGATCGCCGACGTGTTCGACCCCGAGCTGGTCGTGATCGGCGGCGGGGTCTCGGTGTCGGCGCCGCTGTTCCTCGACGAGGCCCGCGAGCACTACGCCCGGATCGTCACCGGCGCGGGCAACCGGCCGCTGGCGCGCATCCGCACCGCGCAGCTCGGGTCCGCGGCCGCCGTGGTGGGGTCGGCCGAGCTGGCGCGCGAGGCCGTCGTGAGCGGGCAGGCGGCGCGCTGAGTCGGACGGGGCGCCGGTTCGGCCGGTGCCCTCGTCGGACGGCCCTCGTCGGACGGCCCTCGTCAGACGGTGCCCTCGTCGTCGTACGGGTCCACGTCCTCGTCGGCGGGCTGCCACAGCCGCATCAGCAGCCAGGTGAGGCCGCCGGCGATCGCCACGAGGCCCAGCGGCAGCCCGTAGACCGAGGACATGCCGATCCACTGCGGCGCCGCGACCAGCACGATCCCGAGCACCACGAGCACCAGGCCGACGCCCACCGCGGCCCCCACCCGCGGCAGCGGCGGCGGATCCGGCGGGATGTAGTGCTCCTCCGGGTCCAGCCGGGGGTCGATCTCCGGGGCCGGCGGGGCCGGCGGGGCCGCGGGACGCGGCCCGGCCTCCGTGCCCCGGCCCTCCGCGGCGTCGTCCGGCTCCTCGCCGGGCCAGCGGGGGACGGTGCCCTCCGCCTTCCAGGACGCCACGACCTGCTCGAAGGGGTCCGGGTCCGACCGGCGACCCTCCCGCCCCGGATCGCCCTGCACACCCTCCGGCTCGCCCGTGCTCATGCTCGCGGCCTCCTCGGGGGTCTGCGGGGACAGACCCGTGCATCCTGACACGGACACGCCCGCGGCGGGCGGAGGAGTCCCTTGTTGTCGCAACCGCGCGACGCTCCGTAGGCTTGGGCTCCCTTGCAGTGAGGAGGCCCAGCGCGGTGCTGTACTGGTGGTCGAAGTACGTCCTGCTGGGCCCGTTGCTCCGGTTGTACTGCCGCCCCACCATCGAGGGCCTGGAGCACATCCCCACCACGGGGGCCGCGATCCTCGCGAGCAACCACCTGGCGGTGGCGGACTCCTTCCTGCTGCCGCTGCAGGTGCCGCGCCGGATCACGTTCCTCGCCAAGCGCGAGTACTTCACCGAGCCGGGCTTCAAGGGCTTCGTCAAGAAGCAGTTCTTCAGCGGGGTCGGCCAGGTGCCGATCGACCGGTCCGGCGGCAACGCGGCCCAGGCGGCGATGGACACCGCGGTGCGGCTGCTGCGCGAGGGCAACCTGCTCGGCATCTACCCCGAGGGCACCCGCTCGCCGGACGGGCGGCTCTACAAGGGCAAGACCGGCGTGGCGCGGATGGCGCTCGAGGCCGGCGTGCCGGTCATCCCGGTCGCCATGATCGGCACGGACAAGGTCAACCCCATCGGCTCGAAGATGTGGCGGCCCGGGCACGTCCACGTCAAGGTCGGTGCGCCGCTGGACTTCTCCCGCTACGAGGGCATGGCGGGGGACCGGTTCATCGAGCGGTCCATGACGGACGAGATCATGTACGCGCTGATGGAGCTCTCCGGACAGACCTACGTGGACCTGTACGCCGCGTCGGTGAAGGAGAAGGCCGCGCAGGCCGCGAAGGAGCAGCAGGGCAGAGCGGCGGCCTGAGCCGCTCGGGGTGATTCAGCCCGCGGCGACGGCGGCGTTGGCCGCGTCCTGCGCCTGCTGCAGGCCCGGCCCCACCGGCAGCCGTCCCGCGAAGACCTCCCCGAGGATCGGGTCGAAGGCCCGGGAGCCGGTACCGAACTTCGGCCCCAGCGGCGGGTCGATGGTGGCCGAGCCGCCGAGGCTGCCGAAGTAGCCCGTCTCGACGCCGCGCTCGCGCCAGTAGTCGAAGAACTTCTGCTGCGAGCCCGTCACCGCGGGCAGCGCGGCACCCCGCCCGCCGACGGGGTCGGCGCCCGGCTCCGAGCCGATCCAGTCGAGGACGCGCGCGACGGCCTCGGGGTGCGGGGTGCGCGCGTTGCCCGCCGCGATCACGCTGTTCACCACCGAGACCCGGCCCGCCGGCCCCGCGACCATCGGCGCCACGCCCCAGTCGAAGGTCGCGCCGTCGGCCACGTTGCGCAGGTTGTAGGTGCCGGACTGGAACACGGCGAGCCGCTGGTCGAGGAAGGCGTCCCGGCCGTAGTCGGGGTTGACGTTGGTGTCGTCGGCGTCGGGGGCGACGTGATGGGTGTTGATCAGGTCCACCAGGTACCGGAACGCCTCGGCCGAGGGGGGCTCGGCGAAGGCGAAGGTGCCGTCGGGCTTCTGGAACCGCCCGCCGTTGGAGCCGACGAAGTCGTAGTAGATCGCCTGCAGGTCGCGGCCGGCGTTGAACCCGTACCGGGCCACGTTCGCCGGGTCGAAGCCCGGCTGGTCGGCGGTCCGGCCGTGCACGTCGACCGTCAGCTTCCGCATCGCCGGCAGGAAGGTGTCCTTCGCCGGGTCGGTGTGCCAGGTCAGTGCGGTGGGGTCGACGCCGGCGTCCGCCAGCATCTTCTTGTTGTAGTAGGTGACGATCCGGCCGTCCGTGAGCGCCGGGACGCCCCACAGCGCCCCGTCCCGGGTGTACTGGTCGACGGCGGCCGGGACCCAGTTCTGCCTGCGGCCGGGCAGGATCCGGTCGACGTCCATCAGCGCGCCGGAGTCGGCCAGCGCGCCGAAGTAGGCCGAGTTCAGCCAGAAGATGTCGTCGCCGCTGCCGTTGGCGAGCTGCGCGTTGAGGCTCACGAAGTAGTCCGAGTACGGGACGACGTCGAGGTCGACGCGGAGGTCCGGGTTCTGCCGCTCGAACTCGGCGAAGGACGTGCCGTAGGCCTTGGCCACCTGGTCGTCCCACAGCCGCAGGGTCACCGTGGTGGCGGGGGCCTGCGGCGGGCCCGCGCACGCCGCGGCGAGCACGGCACAGAGCAGCACGACCAGCCCGGGGAGCAGGGCGGTGCGGGAGCGGCGCATGGGATCTCGCTAGGAAGGCGGCTGACCGAGGCCAGGGGTCGGTGGGTAGGTCGTCCCGGGCGTCCGGATCGTGACCGTGCCCCCCCATCTTCGCCCGTCCGGCGCAGTCCCGGCGCGCGCCCCGCCGATCGGGCGACGTAGAGTCGCGGCAGGTCGGAAAGGGTTGGCATGCGTTTCTTCTACGACACCGAGTTCATCGAGGACGGCAGGACGATCGATCTGGTGTCGATCGGCGTCGTCGGCGAGGACGGGCGCGAGTTCTACGCGGTGTCCACGGAGTTCGACCCGGACAGGGCCGGTCCCTGGGTGCGGGCCAACGTGCTGCCCAAGCTGCCCTCGCCCGCCGACAAGGCCTGGCGGTCCCGGGCCACGATCCGCCGCGAGCTGCTGGAGTTCCTCACCGGTGCGCCCGGCGAGGTCGAGCTGTGGGCCTGGATCGCCGCGTACGACCACGTCGCCCTCTGCCAGCTGTGGGGCGCCATGCCCGCCCTGCCCCGCGCCCTCCCGCGGTTCACCCGCGAGCTGCGCCAGCGGTGGGAGGACGCGGGCCGCCCGCCGCTGCCGCCGCCCACCTCGGACGCGCACGACGCGCTGGCCGACGCCCGGCTCAACCTGCGCCGCTGGCAGGTCATCGAGACCTCCGTCCCGGCCCCCTGAGCGGAGCGTGCGGAGCGGACGCCGGGACCGGTCGGGACGGGTGCCGGGAGCGGCCTCCCCGGCCGGACCGAATACCCTCGTACCGTGAACTGGTCCGTCGACGCCCCCGTGGACGTCCTCCCGGAGCTGCCGCCGCTGCCCGGTGAGCTCCGCACCCGGCTGGACGACGCGCTCGCCCGGCCCGCCGCCCAGCAGCCCGAGTGGCCGGACCCCTCGGTCGTCACGCACACCCGCACGGTGCTGGAGAGCGTGCCGCCCGTCGTGCTGCCGCCCGAGGTCGACCGGCTCTCCCAGCGCCTGGCCGACGTCGCGAACGGGAAGGCCTTCCTGCTCCAGGGCGGGGACTGCGCCGAGACGTTCGTCGACAACACCGAGCCGCACATCCGCGCGACCATCCGCACGCTGCTGCAGATGGCCGTGGTGCTGACCTACGGCGCGTCGTTGCCGGTGGTGAAGGTCGGGCGGATCGCCGGGCAGTACGCCAAGCCGCGCAGCTCACCCGTGGACGCGCTCGGCCTGCCCTCCTACCGCGGCGACATCGTCAACGCCCTGGCGCCGAACGAGGCCGCCCGCACCCCGGACCCGTCGCGGATGATCCGGGCCTACGCCAACGCGAGCGCCGCGATGAACCTGGTCCGCGGGCTGACCGCGACCGGCATGGCCGACCTCGCGATGGTGCACGCCTGGAACAAGGACTTCGTGCGCACGTCCGCGGCGGGGGAGCGGTACGAGGCGGTCGCGGCGGAGATCGACCGGGCCGTGAGGTTCATGGACGCCTGCGGGGTCACCGACCACCAGCTGCACGCGGTGGAGTTCTACGCCTCGCACGAGGCCCTGCTGCTCGACTACGAGCGGGCCATGCTGCGGCTGGACCTCGACCGGGACAACCCCGTGCTGTACGACCTGTCCGCGCACTTCCTCTGGATCGGCGAGCGCACCCGCCAGCTCGACGGCGCCCACGTCGCCTTCGCCGAGCTGCTGTCGAACCCGATCGGGCTCAAGATCGGCCCGACCACCACGCCGGAGCAGGCGGTGGAGTACGTCGAGCGGCTGGACCCGCGCAACGAGCCGGGCCGGCTCACGCTGATCAGCCGCATGGGCAACGGCAAGATCCGCGACGCGCTGCCGCCGATCGTCGAGAAGGTCACGGCCTCCGGCCACAAGGTCATCTGGCAGTGCGACCCGATGCACGGCAACACCCACGAGTCCACGACGGGCTACAAGACCCGCCACTTCGACCGGATCGTCGACGAGGTGCAGGGCTTCTTCGAGGTGCACGGTGCGCTCGGCACGCACCCTGGCGGCATCCACGTCGAGGTCACCGGCGAGGACGTCACGGAGTGCCTCGGCGGTGCCCAGGAGATCTCGGACACCGACCTCGCCGGCCGGTACGAGACCGCCTGCGACCCGCGGCTGAACACCCAGCAGTCGCTGGAGCTCGCCTTCCTCGTCGCGGAGATGCTGCGCGGCTGACGCGCCGCAGCTGCGCGGCAGGTGGTGCGGGAGCGCCACCTGCCGCGCACAGCCGTCAGAAGACCGTGAGCGTGACGGTCGAGCCCTCCTCGACCGTCGTCCCCGGGCTCGGGTCCTGGTTGACCACCCGCGGGTTCTCCCGGCCGAACGGGAAGCTCCGCTCGACGTCGACGCCCAGCCCCCGGCGCTCGAGCCGCTCCCGGGCCTCGTCCAGCCGGTCGCCGATCACCAGCGGGACGTCGACCTCGGCCGGCGGTTCCACGCCCTTGCTCAGCACGAGGGTCACCGAGCCGCCGATCGGGAGCGCGGTGCCGGCCGGCGGGTCGGTGCGCAGCACCGCGCCCTGCGGCACCGTGCTGCTGAACTCCGCCGCGGAGGCCGAGGTCGCCGGCGTGAGCTGCGCCTCCCGCAGGGTCTGCTGTGCCGCCTCCACCGTGGTGCCCTCGGCGATCGCCGGGACCACCGGGCGGCCCGTGGACACCGTGAGGGTGACGGGGCTGCCGCGCAGCAGCCGGGACTCCGGGGCGGGCTCGGCGGCGGCCACGCGGTCGGCCGCGACGGCGTCGTGGTGCTGCTCGGTGACCGACCAGGCCAGGTCGGCCTCGGTGAGCAGCCGCTCGGCGGCGGCCCGGTCCAGGCCGACGACCGCGGGCATCGCGGTCCACCGGCCCGCGCCCAGCCACCAGGCCGCCCCGCCGACGACGAGGCCGAGCAGCAGCAGGACCACGATCCAGAGGACGAACAGGCGGCGGCCGCGTCGGCGGACGATCCGGTGGTCCGGCAGGGCATCGGGGCGCGGCGCCGAGGCCGTGCCGTGCCGGCCCGCCCGCTCGGTGGGCGGGCCGTCGAGGAACTCCCCGCGGGTCAGCGCGCGGGTCCCGCCGGGACCGGCGGGCTCGGCCGATGCCTCCAGCACGAAGCCCTCGGCCGGCACCGTGTCCTGTTCCTCGATCGGCGGCGGGGGCGGCAGCGGGACCGGCACCCGCGGGACGGCCAGCCACTCCCGCAGCCGGACGAGCTCGTCGAGGAAGGCCGCGGCGTCGGCCGGGCGGCGGCCGGGATCGCGGGAGGTGGCCCGGCGGATCAGGTCGTCGAGCTCGGGCGGCACCTCGGTCGCGATCACCGAGGGCGCCGGGACGTCGTCGTTCACGTGCCGGTAGGCCACCGAGAGGGCGTTGTCGCCGGTGTAGGGCGGCGCCCCGGTGAGTAGCTCGTAGCCCAGGATGCCGGCGGCGTAGACGTCGCTGCGCGCGTCCGCCTGGCCGGTGGCGACCTGCTCGGGTGACAGGTAGGCCATCGTGCCGAGGATCATCCCGGCGTGGCTGACGCCGGCCTCGGCGGCCGCCGTGACCAGGCCGAAGTCGGCGACCTTGACGCCGCCCTCCCGGCCGAGCAGGACGTTCTCGGGCTTGACGTCCCGGTGCACCATGCCCAGCCGGTGCGCCTGCGCGAGGCCCGCCAGGACCGGTTCGAGCACCGCGAAGGTCGCCGGCACGCCGAGCGCACCCCGGCGGCGCAGCACGTCCCGCAGGGTGCCGCCGTCGACCAGCTCCATGACCAGGAACAGGGTCGGCTCACCGCCGGGCGGGGTGCACCGGCCCTGGTCGTGCACGTCGACGACGTGGGGATGGTCGATCCGCGCCGCCGAGCGGGCCTCCCGCTCGAACCGGGCGCGGAAGGCCGGGTCCGCCGCGAGCCGCGGGTCCATGATCTTGATCGCGACCGGCCGGTCCAGCCGGGTGTCCAGCCCCCGGTGCACGGTCGACATCCCGCCCCGCGCGAGGACGGGTCCCACCCGGTACCGCGCGTCGATCAGGGCTCCGGGGGAGCCGGGCGGGGCGGTCACGCCCCGACGGTACCGCCCGGTTCCCTCCCCGCGGTGTCTCCCCTCGGTGACCCGCGCTGTGGCATGGTGACGCACGTGAGTGAGACGAACGGGGCGAGCGCCGTCCTGTCCGAGGACGTCGCGGTCCTGCCCGCCACCGAGGTCGCCCAGATCCTCTCGGTCCCGCGGACCCGCGTGCACCAACTGATCAAGGACGGCCAGCTGCTCTCGCTGAAGCGCGAGGGCACCGTCTGCGTCCCCGCCGACTTCCTCGACGGCAACGCCGTGGTCAAGGGGCTGTCCGGCACGATCACCGTGCTGCGCGACGGCGGCTACCCCGACGCGGACATCCTCCGCTGGTTGTTCACCGAGGACGACAGCCTGCCGGGCACGCCGATCGCGGCCATCCGGGCCGGGCGGCACCGCGAGATCAAGCGGCGCGCCCAGGCCATGGCGTTCTGACACCGTTTACGACCCCGCGTCCCGGCCGGGCGTCCGAGCTTCCCTGGCCCCTCAGGGCCGGTGGCGGGTCCAGACGGCGTGGGCGAGTGCCGGGCCCGCCACCGCCAGCCGGCGGCGCTGCGGGACCCTGACCCGCCGGTGCAGCACCTCGTAGCCCGCGGCGGCGATCTCGTCGAGGATGCCGCCGTAGAGGGTGAAGGCGCAGTGCACGCAGTCCCGGGACTCCCGCGCGAGCATCGCGATCCCCGGTTCGGCGCGCCGGTACACCGCGCGGGTGCGGGCGACCAGGTGGGCGAGGGCGCGCCGCACCCGCGGCTCGGTGGTCCGCCGGGTCCGGCACCAGACGAGGAGCTCGCGGTCCACGCCGAACGCGGCCAGCTCGTCGGCCGGGAGGTAGACGCGGCCGCGGTCGAGGTCCTCGCCGACGTCCCGCAGGAAGTTCGTCATCTGGAAGGCCACGCCGAGCGCGGCGGCGTGCGGCGCGGCCTCCGCGGGCGCCGCCGCGCCGAGGACCGGCAGCACCTGCAGCCCGATCACGGCCGCGGAGCCGTGGACGTAGGTGTCGAGCTCGGCGGTGGTCGCGTAGCCGGTGACGTGGGTGTCCATCCGCATGGACGTGAGGAACGGCGAGAACAGACGCTGGTCGATGCCGTACCGGCGCACGGTGTCGGCGACGGCCGTGACCACCGGCTGGGTGCCCGGGTCGTCGCCGGAGAAGGCGCTGACCAGGTCGACGCCGAGCTCGTCGAGCACCGCCTCGCGCTCCTCGGTGGAGGCACCGGCGCCGAGGTCGTCGACGATCTCGTCCGCGTGCCGGGCGAAGCCGTAGAGCGCATGGATCGCGGGCCTGCGGTCCGGGGTGAGCAGCCGGGTGGCGAGGAAGTACGTGCGGCCGTGCCGGGCGTTCAGCGCGCGGCACTCGGCATAGGCGCGGCGCAGCGCGGGATCGGTGATCCCCGCCGCGTCGAGCTCAGCGGCCGCCGACTGCGCGCGCACCGGGCTCGGGGAGCGGCTCGGCGGGGAGGGACGTGCGGGCGGGGACGGGCTTCGCACGGCGGAAGCCCAGCGGGTCCGGCCGCAGCAGCGAGCGGGCCGCGATCCAGGCCAGGACCGCGCAGACCGCGAGGTAGCCCCAGTTGTAGAGCGCGGCCTCGCCGCTCGGGTAGTACACGATCATCAGCCACAGCGAGCCGAAGACCAGCCATTGCAGGCCGCGGGCGCTCCACGGGACCATCGCCAGGATCGCCATGCCCCAGCTCAGGTACCAGGGCAGGGTGGCGGGGGAGAGCAGGGCGACGGCGAGCAGCGCGATGCCCGCGCGGCGCACGGCGTCGGGGCCGCCGCCGCGGGCCCGCCACCACTGCGTCGCGACGATCGCCACCAGGAGGATCGCACCGATCACCCGGGCGACGTTGATGAAGGGCTGCTTGGGCAGCGGCGCCACGCCGCCGAGGGCGGTGTGCACGAACTCGCCGAGTCCGGTGGGCAACGACAGCCAGTTGACGATCATCGACGGCGCGCTGAGCGCCGGCAGCCAGCCCAGGTCGACCCGTGCGGCGAGGCTGACGCCCGCGAACACCACGAGGAACACGGCCACGCTCGCCACACCGGCGCGCACCAGCCGCCGCGCGAACGTGCCCTCCAGCTGCGCGGCCCAGATCAGCACGAGGAAGGGCAGCGCGACGGCCGCGCTGGCCTTCGTCGCCATCGCCAGCGTGACGAGCGCGATGCCGAGGACGTGCCGGCCGCGCAGCATCGCCAGGCAGCCGACGGCCAGGAACCCGACGAGCAGCAGGTCGTTGTGCCCGCCGCCGACCAGGTGGATGACCATGACCGGGTTGGCGACGACGACCCACAGGGCCACCGCCGGCCGCCCGCCGAGGCGCCGGGTCAGCTCCGGCAGCGTCCAGATCAGCAGGACCAGGCCGACGCACATGATCAGTCGCATGCCGATCACGCCGAGCACCATGTTGGTGCCCGCCTGCACGGTCACCCAGGCCCACGCCTTCGCGATCAGGATGAACAGCGGGCCGTACGGCGCCGGGGTGTCCTGCCAGAAGTAGTGGACGTTGTCGGTGAACACGCCCGGCATCGCCTCCGGGCCGACCGCGTAGGGGTCGAACCCGAACACCGGCAGCGCGCCCTGCGCCAGGTAGCTGTAGACGTCCCGGGTGAACAGCGGCGGGGCCACCAGCAGCGGCAGCATCCACAGCACGGCGGTGGTGAGCACCGCCCGTCCGCCGATGCGGCGGGCGAGCACCTCGCGGCCCAGCTGCACCCACGCCCAGGCCATCAGCACCACGCCGACGTACATCAGCGCGGTGGCCAGCTCCTTGCCGTGGCCGAACCGCCAGAACCCGAACGGGCCGTTGGTGAGGATCGGGTCGTGGATCAGGGTACCCCCGCCGCCCACCCCGCCGACCAGCAGCACGACCGACGCCGCGAAGCCGAGCCAGAGCGGCTTGCGCGGGGGGTTCCCCAGGCGGGACCACACGCCGGGGGCGGGGCGCGGCGCCGCCGCACCGGCCGGGGGCGAGTCCCGCTCCCGGACGTCCGGGGCGAGGGCCGTGGCCGTGGGGACGTCGCTGGGCACCGGGGATCCCGCCGGGTCGGAGGACTCCGGTCCGGTCGCCGGTCGGGTGGGCTGCGCGGTCATCTCGGGGCCCATGCTCGCACGGGCGGCCTCCCGGTCCGCTTCGGACCCCGCCTGATCACGGCCCGGTCACGCCCCGGTCACGCGCGCGGCGGCCAGCTTCCCGGAGAGCACGACGGGCGGGATGCCGACCCCGGGCGTGGTCCCGCAGCCCGCCAGCACCACGTTGCCGAACCGTCGCGGCAGGTTCCGGCTGCGGAAGGGGCCGGTCTGCGCGAACGTGTGCGCGGCCGAGAACGGGGTGCCCGCGGCGAGCCCCTGGCGGGCCCAGTCCGCGGGCGTGACCAGGGTGGAGACCTCGACGTCGCCGGTCAGCCCGGTGATCCCGCGCTTCTCCAGCACGCCGAGCAGCTCGTCGCGGTACGCCGGGCCGACCCGGTCCCAGTCCAGCGGGCCCCGCTCGAGGTTCGGGCACGGCGCCAGCACGAAGAGCAGGTCGCGGTCCGCGGGGGCGAGCGCGGGATCGGTCGCGGTCGGCCGGGTGACCAGCAGCGACGGGTCGCTCATCGGCCGGCCCTCGTCGATGATCTCCGTGAAGGTCCGCTCCCACGCCGCCCCGAAGGAGATGGTGTGGTGCGCGAGCTCGTGCCGCGGGGTGGTCACCCCGAGGTGCGCGACGACCGCGCTCGGCGCCCACCGCACGCGCACCGGCCGCCGCGGTGCGCCGCCGAGCAGGCGGTGGGCGACCGGCAGGTCCGGGGTGAGGACGACGGCGTCGCAGGCCAGCCGCTCGGGGGCACCGCTCGACCCGGCCTCGACGTGCCGGACCGCGGTGACCCGCCCGTCCCGCCGTTCCAGCCCGGTGACCTCGCGGCCGGTCAGCAGCTCGGCCCCGGCGTCGACCGCCGCGGCGGCCAGCGCGGCGCCGACCTGCCGCATCCCGCCGCGCGGGAAGTACACGCCCGCGATGGTGTCCATGTACGCGATCACGCCGTAGGCGCCGAGCGCGCGGTCCGGGGCGACCCCGGCGTAGAGGGCCTGGAAGGAGAAGATCCGGCGCAGCCGCTCGTCGGGCAGGAACCGGGCGATCCGCGGGCCGAGCCGGCCGAACCCGCCGAGCGCGGCCAGCCGGACCAGGTCGGGCCCGAGCAGCGAGAGCGGCGAGTCGAAGTTCGCGCCGATGAAGGAGTCGATCTCGGCGCGGTAGAGGTCGGTCAGCCAGGCGCGCAGCCGGCGGTACCCGTCCGCGGACTCCGGGCCGCAGGTGGCGCGGACCTCGGCCGCCATCGCCTCGGCGTCCGTGTGCACGTCGATCGTGGTGCCGTCGGCGAACGTGGTGCGGTAGGCCGGGTCGAGCCGGACCAGGTCCAGCCGGTCCGCCAGCGAGTCGCCCACCGCGCCCAGCGCCTCGTCGAGCAGCTCCGGCATGGTCAGCACGGTGGGCCCGGTGTCGACCAGATAGGTCCCCGAGGGGCCCTCGAGGTCCAACCGGCCGGCGCGCCCGCCCGGGTGGGCGTCGCGCTCCACGACGGTGACCCGGCGGCCGGCGCCGAGGAGGTGCAGCGCCGCGCACAGGCCCGCGAGCCCGGCTCCGACGACCACGACGTGGTCGGTGGGCCCGTCCAGACGTCTCACCGGCGCGTCACCGGTGCCGGCGGGTGGCGCGCACGGCCAGCTCCTGCAGCGCCGTCGCCGCGGGCTCCGCGATGTCCGCGGCGGTGAGCGCGTCGAGCGCGGCCCCGGTCAGCGCGGCGATCCGCTGCTCGACGGCCTGCACGGCGCCGAGGTCGGTGAACAGGTCGCGCAGCCGCTCGACGGCCGCGGGGTCCAGGTCGGGGTCGCCCAGCGCGTCGGTGATCGCGTCGCGGGCGGGCCCCTCCGCGGCCCGCTCCAGGGCGAGCGCCACCAGCAGGGTGCGCTTGCCCTCGCGGAGGTCGTCGCCCGCCGGCTTGCCGGTGACCTCGGGGTCGCCGTACACCCCGAGCAGGTCGTCGCGCAGCTGGAAGGCCACGCCGATGTCCGCACCGAACCGCCGGTAGGCGGCGACGAGCCGCTCGGGTGCCCCGGCGAGGGCCGCGCCCAGGTGCAGCGGGCGCTCCACCGTGTAGGCCGCGGTCTTGAAGCGGTCGATGCGCAGCGCGGCGCCGGGGGAGGCGTCGCCGGTCGCCTGCGTGAGCACGTCCAGGTACTGCCCGCCGAGGACCTCGGTGCGCATGCCGCGCCACGGGTCGCGGCACCGCAGCAGGGTCTCCGCGTCGAGCCCGGAGTCGTGGTACATGTCGTCCGCCCAGGTCAGGGCGAGGTCGCCGAGCAGGATCGCGGCCGCCGCGCCGAAGCGGGCGGGCGGGCCGGACCAGTCGGCGTCGGCGTGCCGGCCGGCGAACTCGACGTGCACCGTCGGCCGGCCGCGCCGGGTGGCCGAGGCGTCCATCAGGTCGTCGTGCACCAGCGCGGAGGCCTGGATCAGCTCCAGCGCGCTGATCGCCCGGAGCACGGCGGGCGCTTGCGGGTCGGACGGGTCACCGCCCGCGCCCCGCCAGCCCCACCACGCGAAGGTCGGGCGGATCCGCTTGCCCCCGCTCAGGACGAACCGGACGAGCGAGTCGACGGCCTCGGCGAAGACCGGGCCGATGGCGGCGGCGTCCTCGCGGCGGCGCAGCAGGTACTCCTCCAGGGCCTGCTCCACCTCCGCCCGGAGCTCGGCGGCACCCTCGGGTTCGGGGGCCGGGCTCGGCAGGACGTTCGCGGGCGCGGAGGGATGGACCACCCGGCGAGGGTATCGGCGGGACGCACCTTGGGCGCGCCGACGCACGACCGTAGGCTGAACAGGTGACCACGCGAACCGCGCAGCCGCGCACCTCGGTGATCGACCGGATCGACACGGACCGCCCCGTCTTCTCGGTCGAGTTCTTCCCGCCCACGGACGAGCAGGGGGAGGCGGAGCTCTGGAAGGCGATCCGCCGCCTTGAGCCCCTCGATCCCGCGTTCGTGTCGGTCACCTACGGCGCCGGCGGCTCCAGCCGGGACCGGACGATCCGGACCACGGCCCGCATCGCCACGGACACCACGCTGGTCGCGATGGCCCACCTCACGGCCGTCTCGCACTCGGTCGAGGAGCTGCGGCACGTCATCGGCTCGTACGCGGCCGCCGGCATCCGCAACGTCCTCGCGGTGCGGGGCGACCCGCCCGGGGACCCGCTGGGCGAGTGGGTGGCGCACCCCGAGGGCCTCACCTACGCCGACGACCTGGTCCGGCTGGTCAAGCGGTCCGGCTCCTTCTGCGTGGGCGTCGCGGCCTTCCCGTACGGCCACCCGCGTTCCGTGGACCTCGACAGCGACCTGCAGCGGCTGCTGGCGAAGATCCGCGCCGGGGCGGACTTCGCGATCACCCAGCTGTTCTGGGAGCCGGACGGGTTCCTGCGGCTGCGGGACCGGCTGGCCGCGGCCGGCTGCGAGGTGCCGCTGCTGCCGGGGATCATGCCGCTGCTCAGCGTCAAGACGCTGCGCCGCGGGCCCGAGCTGTCCGGCGCGCCGCTGCCGCCCGGGCTGGCCGAGCGGCTGGAGCCCTACGCGGGCGACCCGGTCGCGTTCCGCGCCGCCGGGCTCGACCTCACCGAGGAGCTCTGCCGGAAGCTGCTCGGCGAGGGCGTGCGCGGGCTGCACTTCTACACGCTCAACCGCTCACTGGCCACGGCCGAGCTGGTCGAGCGGCTGGGGCTGGCGCGCCGGCCCGTCGCCTCCTGACCTCGTCCGAGCTCGCGCACTACCGGCGCACCGGCGGGTTGCGGGTGCGCCGGGCCAGCACGACCACGGCCGCGACGGCACCCAGCACGATCACCGCGAGGCCCGCGGTCCAGGCCGTGGCCGAGGGGGCCTGCGGGTCGTCGTAGGCCACCACGGCGTTGACGTCGCCGACCTCGCCGGGGGTGAAGGTCCAGCTCACCGTGCCCGCCTCGGAGTCGCCGTTGGTGTCCAGGACCTCGCCCGGGAAGCTGACCTTGAGCTGGAAGTCGGCGCGGTCCACGGGCACCGTGGTGAGGTCGGCGGCGCCCTCGAGCACGATCCGGTTGCCGGCCCGGCGCATCGTGAGGTGCGCGCGCTCGCCGGCCTGGCCCCCGGCGGCGGTGAGGTGTCCGACCTGGTCGAACGTCAGCCCGGAGAAGCGCAGCACGGACCCGGTGTAGCCGTCCTGCCGGTACTCCGACACGTCCACGTCGGACTCCAGGTCCGGCGGCACGGTGATCGCGGGCCCGGTGTCGTCCGGCCCCTTCTCGGGTGTGGCGATCACGATCTCGCCGGTCACGGTGTCGTCCGGCTGCACGGCGAGGGCCGCCCGGACCCGCGCGCACCCGCCGAGCAGCGCGACCGCGGTGGCCACGAGCAGGAGCACGGAGACGACGCGGCGGAACCGGGAGGGGCGCGCGGGGCGGCGTGGACCACGGTGCCGATCACGGTGTCGATCGCGGTGCCGATCACGGCGGGGGGCGGGCGGGGACTGCACGGCGGACATCGTGCCATCGCCCGGTGTCGGGACCGTGCACCGACGGGCCGGACTCACCCGCGGTCGGGCGGAGGCGGCAGCGGCAGGGTCCGGCCCAGCACGGCGAAGGGCCGGCTGTCGCCGGTGAAGCGGTGGTCGCGCAGCACGTCCTCGAAGCCGAGCCTGCGGTACAGCCGCCACGCCCGGCCGGGGGCGCGCGGCGCGTACTCCGGTGTGGACAGCAGGACCATCCGGTGCCGGACGCCGTCGAGCAGCGCGCGCAGCATGCCCTCGCCGAGCCGGGAGCCCTGTGCGTCGGGCCGGACGTGCAGCTCGGTGAGCTCGAAGTAGTCGTGCAGCCAGTCCGGCTGGGCGGGGTCGCGGGCGGCGCCGCGCGCGGCCAGCCCGCGGCGGACCTCCTCGAACCACCACTGCCCGGGGCCGCCCGAGTACCCGTAGGCGATCCCGATCAGGTGGCCGCCGGGGTCCATCCAGCCGGCGCACCGCCAGCCGGCGCGCCGCGTGTGCTCGAGCCAGAGGTTGCGCCGCTGGCGCGCGGTGCCGGGTGGGTAGCCCATGGCGGCGACGTAGACGTCGAGCGCCTCGCCGAGGTGGTCGGCCAGCTCGACCGACGACAGCGTGACCAGCCGCGGCCGGGCGGGCGCGGCGGTCATCGCCGGGGCTGCGGGCGCGGGCGGCTCATGCCGTCATCTCACCACGCGACGCAACCTCCGGCAGGCGCCGACGGCGGGAGCACCCGTCCGTCGCCCGGGACGTCCGGTTCCGTCGGTGGTCACCGGTAGGAGGAGGGCCGGCGGACACCGGTCTCTGCGGCGGACACCGGGCTCTGCGGGCGACGGCGGCCCGGGCGGGGAGGGGTCGCGGAGGGACCGCGCGGAGGGGTCGGGGAGGGGCCGGGCGGAGGGTCGCGGAGGGGCCGGGCGGAGGGTCGCGGAGGGGTCGGGCCGGCGGCCCGGGAGGGCCGAGCGGCGGCTCGCGGGGGCACCTCCACGGTGGTGCGGCACGACTTGACGCCCCGGGCCGGACACGCTTCACTGGGGAAGTCGAACACATGTTCGATCCAGGTCGACCCCGGGGGCGGGGTGGGGGAAGCACCCCTCCCTCGGGTCGGTCTGCGCTGTCCGTACCGACCCCCGCCGGGCCCGCACCGGCGCGGGCCGGTGCTCGTGTCCAGCCGGATCCCAGCCGGCCGGAAGGGGAGTGATCTCCGTGAGCACCTTCTCCCGGGTGTTCGGGCCCCGCGAGCCCGCACCGGTCCAGGTCCGCTGGCTCGGGGGCGAGCCGGTGGAGTTCGAACGCCGGCCCGCCCGCCGCGGGTCCCGGTACCTGGTCACGGACATCCGCGAGCGGTGGATCGAGGAATCGCCGTGGCCGTTCCCCTCTCCGATGCCGATCGGGGGCGACCAGATGCGTTGCTGGCGGGTGGAGGCCCGGTCGGCGGAGTCGCCGCAGGAGCCGGCCCGGGAGTTCGTGCTGCGGATGCGCGCCGGCCCCGGGGTCTGGGACCTCGTGCGCGTGCCCGAGGCCGGGTGAGCGCGGATGGACACGAGCCGAGGGTGCCGGCCGGCGGTGCGGCCGCCGGGCGCACGGGGCAGGACGCACGGGCCCGCAGTGGTGCCGGCGTGCAGGGCGAGCGTGAGGACCGGAGGAACGGGAATGACGATCACGACGAGCGAGCGGGCACCGGCCGCGCCCGTGTCCAGGGCGGCACTGGGCCTGCTGCGCCAGGCCGCAGAGTGTGTGGCGGACGGCTACCGCGCACCGGAGCCGCTGGTGCGCTACCCGGCCGCCTACCTCGCCGCGCTGCGGGCCGGCGCGGCCGTGCTGGCCGCGCGGGCGGTGCCGGAGCAGCGGCGCGGCCGGCCGCGCAGCGTGTGGCAGCTGCTCGGGGACATCGCACCGGAGCTGGGGGAGTGGGCGGCGTTCTTCGCGTCCTGTTCGGACACCCGGGCGGCCGCCGAGGCGGGCATCGCGCGGCTGGTGAGCCGGCGCGAGGCGGACGATCTGCTGCGGCAGGCCGAGCAGTTCGTGAAGATCGTGCGGGAGCTGCTCGTCGACCGGTGAGCGCGCGCCGCTGCGCGCGGTCTCCCGAGGTCGGGGTGGCTCGGCCCGGGTGGCTCGGCCCCGTTGTCAGGTGCGGGAGCGGGAGCGCAGCAGCCGGCCGAGGAGGGCGGTGAACACCGCCGCCACCTCGCGGGCGCCCGGGGTGTTCCAGGACTGGATCGGCAGGCAGGCGCCCTGCGCCTGCTGCACGGCCGAGCGGTCCGGCAGCACGCTGCCGAACACCAGGGGGCCGAAGAGCTCCCGCAGCTCCGCGATCCGGTAGTCGTGCTCGGCGTTCCGCGGGCGCACCCGGTTGACCAGCACGCCGAGCGGCTGCAGGTCCGGGTTGCCGCGCTCGCGCTCGGCCTGCACGGCGTCGAAGGCCCGCTGCACGCCGGAGACCGCGAACATCGTCGGGTCCGTCACGAGGACGGCCCGGTCCGCGGCGGCCAGGGCGCTGCGGGTGAGCTGGCCCAGCGACGGCGGGCAGTCGATGATGACGAGCTGGTAGGGCTCGCCGGGCTTCTCGTCCGTGCGGCCGAGGCTCGAGCCCAGGTCGGGGTCGTCGAGCCGGGAGAGGGCCCTTGCCAGCCGCTCGAGCTGCTTCGTGCTCGGGTCCGGGTGGTTGTGCCGCTCGTTCTGCTCCGACCCCACCAGCACGTCCAGCCCCTCGCCCCAGGCGCTCGTCGCGATGGCGCGGCGCAGCACGGAGCGGCTCGGCTCGTCCAGCACGTCGGCGACCGTGCCCGTCGTGGGCTCGACGTCCAGGGCGATGGTGGCGTTGGCCTGGGGGTCCAGGTCCACCAGGAGCGTGGGGATCCCGTGGTGCAGCGCGGCGCCGGCGAGACCGAGGGCGACGGTGGTCTTGCCGACCCCGCCCTTCAGGCTCAGCGTGGCGACGACCTGCACGGCGATCAACCTACCGTCTCGCCGCCCCGGCCCGTGCGGGCGCCACTAGGCTGCGCGTGTGAACGCGGCGGCAGGCGAGCGTCCCGGAACCGTGGACGGCGGGGCGGTCCGCCGTGTCCTCGACGCGGAGGTCGAGCGGGCGCGGGCCGCCCGGCCCGACGGCAGGCCCCGGGTGGTCGACGTCGGCGGCGGCAGCGGCTCGTGGGCCGTGCCCCTGGCCGCGGCGGGGTGCGCGGTGACCGTGGTCGACGTCAGCCCCAACGCGCTGGCCGCGCTCGAGCGCCGCGCGCGCGAGGCAGAGGTGCACGCGCTGGTCACGCCGGTGCAGGGCGACGCGGACCAGCTGCCGGAGGTCGTGGCCGACCTCATCGACTCGGGCGGCGCCGACCTCGTCCTCGGGCACGGGCTGCTCGAGGTGGTCGACGACCCGGCGCGGGCGGCGGCCTCCCTCGCGGCGGTCGCGGCGCCGGGCGCGGCGGTGTCGGTGCTGGCCAGCAGTCGGAACGCCGCCGTGCTCTGGCACGTCCTGGCCGGGCGCCTGGAGGAGGCGCGGGCCGTCCTCACCGACCCGGACGGGCGCTACGGCCCGGAGGACACCCTCCGCCGCCGGCTCGACGGGCCGACCGTCACCGCGCTGCTCGAGGGCACCCGCCGCCTGCGCGTCGAGCTCGTGCAGGGCGACGGGCTGCTCGAGGCCTGGCTGCCGCACGCCGTGCGGGACGGCGGCCCGACGGCCCTGCGCGGCGCCGCCGAGCTGGAGGATCTCGCCGCCGGGGTCCCGGCCCTGCGCGAGGTGGCGGCGCGACTGCACGTCCTGGCCCGGGCCCTCGCGCCCTGAGGACCCGTGACCGAGGGCGGCTGACCAGGAGCGAAGAGGTGACACGCATCACCTTCGGTCAGGTGTGGACGGCCGTTCGAAGATCGGTCCGTCCGGGTTGTGACCTCCGGGTAGTGGACCAGCGCTTTGCCTCGTATCCTCTTGGTCAGACGCCCATCCCGGGCGCTCGTTCCGCCACCCGCGCACCACGGTTGGCGGGGCATTCCGTGACCGTTGTGCCGGAGGACGTCATGCCCCTCTCCGAGCACGAGCAGCGCCTGCTCGAACAGATCGAGCGTGCTCTCTACGCCGAGGACCCCAAGTTCGCCTCGACCGTGCGCGGCTCCAAGCTGCGCAAACCGAGTCGGCGCCGGCGGCTCCAGGGCATCGCGCTCTTCGCGGTGGGCCTGGTGCTGCTCGTCGTCGGTGTGGCGGTCGCCCCGCTCCGCGACCTCGTCGGCGCGGTCCCCATCGTCAGCGTGGTCGGCTTCCTGGCCATGCTCGGCGGCACGATGCTGGCGCTCAGCGCCCGCGGCGCCGCCAAGTCCGGCGGCGCCTCCGGCGACAAGCAGGCCGAACCGGACAAGAACCGCTTCACCGGTCGCATGGAGGAGCGCTTCCGGCGCCGCTTCGAACAGGAGTGAGCCCCGACCCCGAGCTCGACCACGAGCGAGAGCCGCGCCCCCGACGGGTCGCGGCTCTTCTCGTTCGCGTGCCGGAGGGCGAGGTCCGTGAGGGCTCGCGCACGCGGGCCGGCGGCGTCCCCGAGCACGCTACGGCTCCCTGACGCTCGCTGCCCGCCTCCCTCAGCACGCTCTGGCTCCACAACGCGGTGACCACACCCCACCCGCTCACGCACTCGGGGTGGGGGTGGGAGTGCGCTCCTTCGCCGCCCAGGCCCCGATCGTCGTCAGCAGGGAGCGGGGGAGCAGGGTCCGCGCCCACGTCCGCCAGCCTCGCCGTCCGGAGCCGTCGAGCGCGGCCAGCACGGCGGTCACGGGCCCGGTGAGGGCACCTGCCGCCGGCGGCTCGTCGCCGTACCACTCCGCCTCGACCAGCCGCACGACCTCGCGCAGCTCCTCCCGCGTCGAGTCGTGTGCGGGCCCGTCGAGCTCGTGCGCCCCGACGATCGCCCGGGCGGTGCCGCGGACCGTGTCGCCGTCGGACACGGCCGAGCCCCGGTCCCGCGAGGTCGCGAGCAGTTCCTCCCACGCGGCCCGGCCGGCGCCCGGGCCACCCGCGGCGGCCGCGGCGAGCCGGCGCTTCCGCAGCACCCGGCGCGCGACGGCGGGGCCGGCCAGCAGCGCCACCACCAGCAGCACGACGAGCGGGACGAGGACCGGGACGCCCCCGCCCTCGTCGGCCGTCGTCGGCTCCGCCTGCGGCAGGTCGACGGGCGGCGGTTCCGGTGTGGGCTGCGGTGCCTCGGCCTGCACCTGCGGCTGCGGGACCTCCTGCTCCGGTGCGGCGGGCTGCTCGGCGCCCGGCGGCGCGTCCGCCACCGCCTCGAGCACGTACGGCGGGACGACGGTGCGGCCGTCCGTCAGCGGGGTCGGGTCGAAGGTCGTCCAGCCGTACCCGGGGAACCACGCCTCCACCCAGGCGTGCGCGTCCCGGGTGCTGACGCTGCGGTAGCCGTCGCCCTCGGTCCCGGCGGTGAACCCGACGGCCACCCGCGCCGGCACGCCCTGCGTCCGCAGCATCACGGCCATCGCCGAGGCGAACTGCTCGCAGTAGCCCGCGCGACCGACGGTGAGGAAGTCGACGAGGGCGTCGTCCCCGCTGCCCGCTGCCGTCTCGAGGCTGTACCGGAACTGCGACTGCGGCCCGGTGAAGTACTCGACGAGCGCGATCGCCCTGTCGAACGGGGTCGCGGCATCGCGGGTGACGTCGGCGGCGATCCGGGCGACGCGCGGGTCCACCCCGGTGGTGTCCCGGTACACCGGGTCCACCCGGGTCGAGCCGGCGGCGGCGCGCAGCTCCTCGGCCGACGGCGCGGGCAGGACGGCCGTCTCCTGCCAGGCCTCCTCCTCGCGCGGGCGCTGGGTGTAGGCGATCCCGCTGCTGCGGTCGTAGGCCCACCGGTCGGCGTCGACGCCGGTCACGGACTCGGGCTGCCCGTAGAGCGGGAGCCAGTAGTCCCGGAAGGCGACGTTCTGCACCGCGACCCGGACGCGCTCGCCGTCGGCCGGGTCCTCGGTCAGCGGCCCGGCGAGCGGGACGCCCGGGCGGGGCGTGGCGGCCTGCCAGCCGGAGTTGGCGCGGTAGTCGGAGAGGGTCAGCGCGCGCAGGTAGGTGGGCCGGGGCAGGCCCGTGGTACGGAACAGCTCGATCGGCTCGCTCTGGGTGAGCTGGCCGCGCAGCGAGGTGAACGGGTTGAGCCCGATCGCCCCGCCGTTGCCGCCGCCGGCCCCGCCGCTCACGAACCGCCCGGCCGTGCCCACCACGGTCGCCGCGCTGCCGAGCAGCAACCCGAGCACCCCGGCGACCGCGACGACGGCGATCCCGCCGGTCACCAGGGCGCTCCCGCGCCGGCCCGCGCCGTCGCGCGCGACGAGCAGGAGGCCGTACCCGGCGACGGCGCAGGCCACGGCCCACCACGGCAGCAGCGTCTCGGAGAGCGCCGCGGGCACCGCGACCAGGCACAGCAGCGGCACCCCGGCCGCGGCCGGTGCCCCCGCCGTCACCGAGGCCGCGTGCACGATCACGGCGAGGACGCCGAACGCGATGGTGATCAGGAACAGCATCCCGGGCGCCGGGACGACGGGCGCGACCCCGGAGTCGATCTGCGCGGCGGCCTCGGCGACGTGGTCGCCGAAGGCGCCGAACGCCGCCGGGCCGGGCAGGAACCCGGCCACCGCGCCGTCGCCGAACAGGCCGGTGAGCAGCAGGAGCACGCCGACGAGCTGGCCGAGCGCGACGGCCGGCCCGGGCAGTCGCTGCAGCGCCACCCCGAGCGCGGCCACGACCCCCACCGCGAGGGCGGCGTCGGCGAACCAGGTCCCGCCCTGCACCACCGCGACCAGGCAGGTGCCGGCGAGCAGGACGGCGAGGCCGGCGGCCACCGCCGCCACCCAGCGGACGCGGGGGCGGTCGGGCGGGGGAGCGGTGGCCGGCGGGGCCGGGCGGACCGCGGTCGGGGCGCTCATCGCCGGCCCTCCCGCAGGACCGACCGGGCCGCACGGCGGTGCGCGCTCACCGCGCACCTCCCGTGCCCACGGGGCTGCCGGCGACCAGCGCCGCCCACGCCTGCTCCGGGGTGTGCTCCGCGGTCGCGACGGTGACGTGCCAGCCCGCGCGGCGGAGCACCTCGGCCGCGGCGGCCGGATCGGCCGCCCGTTCCCCGGTGTCCTCCCAGGTCGCGGCGTCGAGCAGCACCGCGTACCCGCCGCCGGGGTGCCGGCCGGCCAGCTGCCCGGCCTGCTCGGGCGTGCACGCCCCCAGCACGGCGACGACGTCCCGGCCGGCCGCGGTGGACGGGCCGGACAGGTCGGGGCGGGCGGCGGGGCGCAGCACGGCCAGCCCGTCGAGCAGCGGGTCGAGGCCCTCGGTCGCCGCGACCGGCGCGCCGTCCTCGGTCACCACCTCGACCGGCTCGCCCCGGCGCAGCAGGTGCGCGCCGATGCTGGCCGCCAGCGTGACCGCGAACTCGAGGCTGGCCCCGGCGCCGTGGCCGCGGTGGGCCGCGTCGCGCCGGTCCAGCAGCACCGTGACGCCGGCGTGCCACGGCCGTTCCTCGAGGCGGACCATCAGCTCGTCGTGCCGGGCGGTGCTCTTCCAGTGCACCCGGCGCAGCTCGTCGCCCTGCCGGTAGCTGCGCACCATCACGTCCGGGCTGCCCTGACCCTGCTGGGCCGCGGCCCCGGGGAGGCCCTCGCCGCTGCCCAGCGCCCGCGGCGCCCCGTGCAGCCCGACGACCCGCGGCACGATCAGCAGCCGGTCCGGTCCGAGCATCTCGCGCGTGAACTCGGCCAGCCCCAGCGCACCGACGGCCCGAGCGGTCAGCGGGCCGACCCGGTGCGCCCCGCGGAGCACGGGCCGCAGGGGATAGGTGACGCGGGCACCGCGGCCGCCGATCCGGTGCACGGTGAACCGCGGCGGCGTCGAGGGCACGGGGCCGGCCGCGTCGGGCACGGTGTCGGCGAGGCGCAGGGCACCGAGCACCGGCCCGCCCCGCAGCTCCAGCGCCACCTCGACGGGCGTGCCGACGGCGGTGCGCCCCGGGAGCAGGGTGCGGGCGGCACGAACCGCGCGGCGGGTGCGCACGGCCAGCAGCAGCGAGACCAGCGGCAGCAGGCACACCACCAGCCCGACCCGCAGCAGGTCGCGCTCGTCGAGGACCACGGCGCACAGCGCGGTCGCGACGCCGCCGGCCAGGAGGCTGCGCCCCCGGACCGTCAACCCGGAGGTGCGGGCCACGGACCGACCCACGGACCGGCGCGGGGTCACGCCCGCGAGGGGGCCCGCACCGGGAGGCGCGACAGCAACCCGCGGACGACGTCGGCGGCGGTGACCCGCGACGCGCCCGCCTCGGGCGCGACGGTCAGCCGGTGGGCGAGGACGGGGACGGCGACGGCCTGCACGTCGTCCGGGACGACGTAGCCGCGGCCGGCGAGCGCGGCCTGTGCCCGCGCCGCCCGCACGAGGTGCAGGGTGGCGCGGGGGGAGGCGCCGAGCCGCAGCTCGGGCTGCCGGCGGGTGGCGCCGACCAGGTCGACGCAGTACTGCCGGACCTCGGCGCCGACCCGGACCCGGCGCACCGCCTCGATCACCGAGCGGACGGCGCGGGCGTCGGCCACCGGGCGCAGGGTGTCGAGGGGGTCCGCGCCGGCGTGCTCGTCGATCATCGCCAGCTCCGCGGCCGGATCCGGGTAGCCCACGCTGATCCGCGCGGTGAAGCGGTCCCGCTGCGCCTCGGGCAGCGGGTAGGTGCCGTCCATCTCCACCGGGTTCTGGGTGGCGACGACCAGGAAGGGGCTGGCCAGCCCGTAGGTGCCGCCGTCGACGGTCACCTGGTGCTCGGCCATGCACTCCAGCAACGCCGACTGCGTCTTCGGCGAGGCGCGGTTGATCTCGTCCGCGATCACGACGTTGGCGAACACCGGGCCCGGGCGGAACTCGAACTCGCCGGTCTGCCGGTTGTAGACGGACATGCCGGTGATGTCGCCGGGCAGCAGGTCCGGGGTGAACTGCACCCGGCTGACCGAGCAGTCGAGCGAGCGGGCCAGCGCCTTCGCCAGCGACGTCTTGCCGACCCCCGGCACGTCCTCCACCAGCAGGTGACCCTCGGCGAGGAGGGTGACCAGGGCGAGCCGGACGACCTCCGGCTTGCCCACGATGATCCGCTGCACGTTCTGCGCGATGCGGGCGGTGAGGTCGGCGACGGCACCCAGCGGCGGGGGCTCGGGGGTACCCTCACCGGTCACCGGCGGGCCCGGACGGCTGCTGGTGGTCAACCCTGCTCCTGTGTCGTGGGCGTCCGCGGACGGGGCGGACACGGGGAACTGCGGAAAGTCTGCTCCCCAGTCTGTCAAACGGGTGCGAGGCGCGTCCCCCGGACGTGTCACGGGCACGTCGGGCGCGGCGTCCGTCCGGGGTCCCGCCCCGGTCCCCACCCGCCCCCACCGCAGGCCCCCACCGTTCCCCACCCCTCGCCCCGCGGTTCCCCACCTCCGGGTCGTCGAAGCTCTGACCTGCGGTTCTGTTCCGGAGGTCCCGGTGGGGCGCGGGCACCCGATCCGGGGAAAGTCGATCGCCCCCCACCGCGCCCCACGTCATCCGACCTGCAGAAACGCCAAACGGAGGCCCCGGCAGGGGTCTGTTCGAGTTGACGGTGGGGGGAAGTGGGGTAATGTGGCGGCCGTTGGAGCGAGACGGGGCTCCGAGAAGAGGTGGGGCGGGTGTTCCTCGGCACCTACACCCCACGGTTGGACGACAAGGGGCGGCTCACGCTGCCGGCGAAGTTCCGGGACGAACTGCGGGGCGGGTGCATGGTCACGAAAGGGCAGGACCACTGCCTCTACGTGTTCACCCGCGAGGCCTTCACGGAGATGGCCACCAAGGTCGCCTCGGCGCCGCTGACCAGCGAGTCGGCCCGTGCCTTCCAGCGGAGTCTCTTCTCGGGCACCGACGAGCAGAACCCCGACGGACAGGGCCGGATCGCGATCGCCCCGGAGCTGCGCCGGTACGCGGGACTGACCAAGGAGTGCGTGGTGATCGGCGCGTTCACGCGCGTCGAGATCTGGGACGCGCAGTCCTGGCAGGAGTACCAGGAGCGGCACGAGGAGGACTACGCCAAGGCGCAGGAGGAGGTACTGCCCGGACTGATCTGAGCCCGCTTCCCGGGCGCGGACCGGTCCACGTTCTTCGACACGCGACACCGTCGCCGTCCCGACCCGGACGCCGTGAAGGGCCCTCCCGGCCCGACGGCCCTGGCGCACCTTCCCCGGTGCCAGGTCCGTCGGAGCGGGGCGGCCGCACGGCGTCCAGGTGGGGACGGCGGCGAGACACAGCGGTACCACACCCGCCAGGCTGGGGAGCTGGAGCGGGACGGCAGCGGCTCGGGACGCCGGCGGGTCCCGGGCCGCTGTGCATGCAGGGCGGTCTCGTGTGCGGGCGCGGGACCCGGGGGCGCGGCGGGAGGTGACCAGGTGTCCACCACGGAGGACGAACCGGGTCCGCACTCCCACGTGCCGGTCATGCTGCCGCGCGTGCTCGAGCTGTTCGCGCCGGCCCTCCGGGACCGGCCGGCGGTGCTGGTGGACGCCACCCTGGGCCTCGGCGGCCATTCGGCGGCGTTGCTGGCGGCGCACCCGCGGCTGACCCTGGTCGGCCTCGACCGGGACCCGCAGGCGCTCGAGCTGGCCGGGCGGCGGCTGACCGCCCACTCCGACCGGACGCACCTGGTGCACGCCGTGTACGACCGGATCGCCGACGTGCTCGCGGAGCTGGGGCTTCCGCGCGTCGACGGGGTCCTGTTCGACCTCGGGGTGTCCTCGTTGCAGCTCGACGCCGCCGAGCGCGGCTTCTCCTACGCCCGCGACGCCGACCTCGACATGCGGATGGACCCCACCACCGGGCTCACCGCGGCCGAGGTGCTCAACACCTACCCGGTGCCCGAACTGACCCGGATCCTCCGGGAGTACGGGGAGGAACGGTTCGCCGGGCGCATCGCCTCCGCCGTGGGGCGCCGCCGGCAGCAGGCGCCGTTCACCCGCAGCGCCGAGCTGGTGGAGCTGCTCTACGACGCCGTGCCCGCCGCGTCCCGGCGGACCGGGGGGCACCCGGCCAAGCGCACGTTCCAGGCGCTGCGGATCGAGGTCAACCGCGAGCTCGAGGCCCTGCGGACGGCGCTGCCGGCCGCGCTCGACTCGCTGGCGGTGGGCGGGCGGATCGTCGTGCTCGCCTACCACTCGCTGGAGGACCGGTTGGTCAAGCGGGAGCTCACCGCCCGCGCGACCTCCCGGACCCCGGTGGACCTGCCGGTCGAGCTGCCGGGCCACGGCCCGGAGCTGCGGCTGCTGACCCGTGGGGCCGAGGTCGCCACGGACGACGAGATCGAGGACAACCCGCGCGCCGCCTCCGTGCGGTGCCGGGCCGCCGAACGCATCCGGGAGGTCGCAGCATGATCCGCAGCTACTCGGAGGGCGTCATCGGGGGTGCGGCGTGAGTGCGCCGGTCGCGGACCGGACGCGCACCCGTCGTCCCTCGGTGTCGGTCGACTGGGAGCGGACCGGGTCGACCCGGGAGGCCCCGGCCCGGCGGATCCCGGCCCAGCGGGGGAGCGTCACCGTCCCCGCGCAGCGCCGCGGGTCCGGGGCGGCGAAGGCCGCGTACGCCCGGCGCGACCAGCGGACCCGGCGGCTGGGCGGTACGCCCCGCGCCGGGCAGAGGACCACCACCGGCGGGCGCGCGCAGTTCGTCCTGCTGATCATGGCGCTGCTGGCGACCGCCCTGGTGCTCACGCTGTGGCTGTCCACGGCCGCCGCGGCGGACTCCTACACCCTGCAGGACGCCCGGACGGCGGCCCGCGACCTCACCGAGCGGAGCGAGCGGCTGCACCGCGAGGTGGCGGCGATGGAGTCGGCGCCCGCGCTGGCGCAGCGGGCCGCCGAGCTGGGCATGGTCCCGGTGCAGGACCCGGCCCGGCTCGTCGTGGCGCCGGACGGGGCGGTCACCGTCGTCGGGGAGCCGTCCGCGGCCACCCGGCCCGCGACGCCCGCCCCGGCGGCGCC
>NZ_JBHSQK010000101.1:12323-18909 GCF_042658055.1 Pseudonocardia lutea | reverse complement strand
CAGCCGCGGACGCGGACTTCGACGTGTCCGCTCAGGCGTTGACCTCCTCGAGGACCGCGTCGGACACGTCGAAGTTCGCGTAGACGTTCTGGACCTCGTCCGAGTCCTCGAGGGCCTCGATCAGCCGGAAGACCTTCTTGGCGGCCTCGGCGTCGAGCTCGACCTGCATGGACGGCAGGAAGGTCGGGTCGGCCGAGTCGTAGTCGATGCCGGCCTCCTGCAGCGCCGTGCGCACCGCGATCAGGTCGGTGGCCTCGGAGACGACCTCGTAGCTGTCGCCGAGGTCGTTGACCTCCTCGGCGCCGGCCTCGAGGACCGCCATGAGCACGTCGTCCTCGGTGAGGTCGCCCTTGGGCAGCACGACGACGCCCTTGCGGGTGAACAGGTACGCGACGGAGCCCGGGTCGGCCATGGTGCCGCCGTTGCGGGTCATCGCCGTGCGCACCTCGGTGGCGGCGCGGTTGCGGTTGTCCGTGAGGCACTCGATCAGCAGCGCGACCCCGCTGGGGCCGTAGCCCTCGTAGGTGATCGTCTGGTAGTCGGCGCCGCCGGCGTCCGCCCCCGAGCCGCGCTTGACCGCGCGGTCGATGTTGTCGTTGGGCACCGAGCTCTTCTTCGCCTTCTGGATGGCGTCGTAGAGCGTCGGGTTGCCGTCGGGGTCACCGCCGCCGGTCCGGGCCGCGACCTCGATGTTCTTGATCAGCTTGGCGAACATCTTGCCGCGGCGGGCGTCGATGACGGCCTTCTTGTGCTTCGTCGTCGCCCATTTGGAGTGGCCACTCATCGGCTGCCCCGTCCTTCCTGAACTCGCGCGTGTGCCCGCGACGCGGTCAGGCGGGCACGCAGGGCCCGCGCGGGGCTCCTGCCGGATCCTCCGATGGTACCGGCGGGCCCGTCACCGGCACGGACACCCCGTCGCGACCCGTGTTCATCACATCGGCGGCCCGGTTCGTTACGGGCCGACTGGGTAACTCACCGGCACCGGTGAAGAACCGGGCCGCGCGTTCACGTTCGCCGCGGCTCGTGCGATGTCACCGGTGGAGACGCCGAGGGGGTGCGAGATGGGGAAGCACAGCATGCGGGGCCGCGAGCGGTCCGCGGCGCGGCTCGGGTGGGCCGCGGCGGGCGCCGCCGTGTTCGCCACCGGAGGCACCGCGGTCGGGAGCCTGTTCACGGGCACCGCCACCGCCGACACCCCGCTCACCGTGACGATCACCGGCGCACCCGCGCCGCTCTACACCTGCGACCTGCAGTCCCCGCCGGAGTTCGGCGACCCCGCGAACCCGGACGAGATCACCAACCGGGCCTGCGGGTACGTCGACGACCAGGGCCGGCAGCGGTCCTTCGACCCCTGGATCGACGGCCAGCTGCGCGACGCCGAGGGCCGCTAGCTAGCTCACGGTCCCGGAGGCGGGGAGGACGGGATGGACGAGCGGATCCTGGAGTCGACGCGGCGGGCGCTGCACGCGGTGGCGGACTCGGTGATCGCGGGCCCGCAGTACCGGGCCACGGGCACCATCCGGTTGAAGGTGACGCCCGGCGGGTTCGGCGGCACCCTTCTCGGGTTGCGGGTGGAGCACACCGAGTTGGTGTGGCGAGGCGGGCGGGCGCCGCTCGCCGGCACGTGCCGGCAGCTCGCCGAGGCCGCGGGTGTGCAGGTCGGACCCCCCGAGGGGCTCTACTCCGACGGCGCGGGCATAGGTCCGGACGAGCCGCTCGTCGTCGACCCGACCGCGGTGGAGCACCTCGCGGACTGGTTCGCCCGGGGCGACGCCGCGCTGCGGACGCTCGGCGAGCCCGTGCTCTGGCCCGAGCACTTCGACCTGGGGGTGACGGCCGACCGGGTCAACTACGGCGTCTCCCCCGGCGACGCCGCGCACCCGGCCCCGTACGCCTACGTCGGCCCGTGGGAGCCCCGGCGCGGGGAGTTCTGGAACGCCCCGTTCGGCGCCCTGCGCCCCGCTGACGGGCTGCCGGACGTCGACGCCCTGCTCGCGTTCCTGCGGGAGGGCCGGGCCGCCGCGGAACGGCACCCGGTCGCGAGGGACTGAGAGCCCCGTCAGCTCTGCCGGACGACGTCCGCGAAGAGCGCGTGCACCCGGCCGTCGCCGGTGAGCTCGGGATGGAAGGCGGTGGCGATCACCGTGCCCTGCCGCACCGCGACCGCGCGCCCCGCGGCGGCCCCGGCGTCCTCGCCCGAGCTGGTGACGGCCGGGACCTCGGCCAGCACCTCGACGTCGTCGCCGGTCTTCTCGACCCAGGGCGCCCGGATGAACACGGCGCGGACGGGACCGCCCTCGACGCCGGTGAAGGCGAGGTCGGTCTCGAAGGAGTCGACCTGGCGGCCGAAGGCGTTGCGGCGCACCACGACGTCGAGCCCGCCGAGCTGCTTCTGGTCCGGGCGGCCGTCGAGCACCTGGCCGGCGAGCAGGATCATGCCGGCGCAGGAGCCGTAGGCCGGCATCCCGTCGGCGATGCGGTCGCGCAGCGGGTCGAGCAGCTCGAAGACCTCGAGGAGCCGGCTCATCGTGGTCGACTCGCCGCCCGGGATCACCAGCCCGTCGACGGTGGCCAGCTCGGCCGGACGGCGGACCGGGACGGCCTTCGCGCCGGTCGCCGCGAGGGCGGCGAGGTGCTCGCGGACGTCGCCCTGGAGGGCCAGGACGCCGAGGGTCGGGGAGGCTCCGGTCACTGCTCGATCACCACGTCTACCAGGGTAGGCGCTGTCGCGCCGGACCTCCGCCGCCCGGGCCCGGAGGTGCTGCGGCTCACGCCCCACCGCCCCGGAGCTCCCGACTCGCGGTGCCGGAGCTCCCTACTCGCGGGAGCCGACGGCGCGACCCGCGGGTCGCGGCTACTGGCCGGCGGCGACCTCGCCCACCCGGGCGGCCTCCTGGGCGGCGTGCCGCACCGCCTCGGCGACCGCGGGGGCCACCGCCGGGTCGAACACGCTGGGCACGATGAACGAGGCGTTGGGCTCGGCCACCACGTCCGCGATCGCGGCCGAGGCGGCCAGCAGCATCCGGTCGGTGATGTCGTGGGCCTGGGCGTCGAGCAGCCCGCGGAACACGCCGGGGAAGGCCAGCACGTTGTTGATCTGGTTCGGGTAGTCCGAGCGGCCCGTGGCGACGACGGCGGCGTGGTGCATCGCCACCGACGGGTCGATCTCCGGGTCCGGGTTGGCCAGCGCGAACACGATCGCGTCGTCGGCCATCGTGGCGGCCTCCTCGGCGCCGAACAGGTTCGGCGCGGAGACGCCGATGAACACGTCCGCCCCCACCAGCGCGTCGGCCAGCGAGCCCTGCTTGCCCTGGTGGTTGGTCTGCCGGGCGATCGAGGCCAGGTTCTCGTCGAGCCCGGGCCGGTCGGGGTGCACGATCCCGTCGATGTCCACGGCGAGCACGTCGCCGGGCTTCTCCGACTGCAGCAGCCGGATGATCGCGGACCCGGCCGCGCCCACGCCGCACACCACGACGGTGCAGTCGGTGATCTTCTTGCCCACCACGCGCAGGGCGTTGCGCAGCGCCCCGAGCACGACGACGGCGGTGCCGTGCTGGTCGTCGTGGAAGACCGGGATGTCGAGCATCTCGCGCAGCCGGCGCTCGATCTCGAAGCAGCGCGGCGCGGCGATGTCCTCGAGGTTGATCCCGCCGTAGGCCGGGGCGATCACCTGCACCGTGCGGATGATCTCCTCGGTGTCCTGCGTGTCCAGGGCGACCGGCCAGGCGTCGACGCCGGCGAACCGCTTGAACAGCGCCGCCTTGCCCTCCATCACCGGCATCGCCGCGGCCGCGCCGAGGTTGCCCAGCCCGAGCACTGCCGAGCCGTCGGTGACCACGGCGACGGTGTTGCGCTTGATCGTGAGCCGGCGCGCGTCGGACGGGTTTGCCGCGATCGCCTGGCACACCCGGGCGACGCCGGGGGTGTAGGCGCGGGAGAGGTCGTCGCGGTTGCGCAGCGCGACCTTCGACTGCACCTCGAGCTTGCCGCCGAGGTGGATCAGGAAGGTCCGGTCGGACACCTTGCGCACGTGCACGCCGGGCACCGCGCCGAGCGCGGCGGTGATCTCCTCGGCGTGGTCCTGGTTGAGGGCGTTGCAGGAGAGGTCGACGACGATCGTGGCCGTCCGGGACTCGACGACGTCGAAGGCGGTGACGACCCCGCCGACGTTGCCGACCGCGACGGCCAGATCCCCGGCGGCGCTGGCGGAGGCCGGGGCCTCGACGCGGACGGTGATGGCGTATCCGGGACCGGGAATGGGCACGGCCTCCGACCCTACTCGCGGCCGGTGCGCGACCTCGCGCGCGGCGGCGGTGGATTGGGCAACCCTTGAGGCGGACCCTGTGCGCGGGGTTGTGCCCGCGCGCCGAGGGGAGTGGAATCGCTTGTGACCCACAGCACAACGAGGTGCACCCCCCGCGGAGGTGGTCGCAATGACCGTCAGATCGGACCCCAAGACCGGCCAGCGCAGAGCATCCGACGGGATCGGGGCCCCGGTCACCGATCCCGCGCTGATCCGGAACGTCGCCCTCGTCGGACCGTCCGGCTCGGGGAAGACGACGCTGGTGGAGGCGCTGCTCGCGCACACCGGCGTGATCCCCCGGCAGGGCAGCGTGCTCGACGGCACCACCGTGTGCGACCACGACCCGGCCGCCGTCCGCCAGCACCGCTCCGTCACGCTCGCCGTCGCGCCGGTCCGGTACCGCGACCTCAAGATCAACCTCATCGACACCCCCGGGTACGGGGACTTCGTCGGGGAGCTGCGCGCCGGCCTGCGGGCCGCGGACGCCGCACTCTTCGTCGTCCCCGCCATCGCCGGCGCGGACGGTGAGGGCATCGACCCCGGCACGATCGCGCTCTGGGAGGAGTGCGCCGCCGTCGGCATGCCCCGGGCGCTGGTCGTCGCGCGGTGCGACCAGGCGCGGGCCGACGTCGAGGCGACCCAGATCGCGTGCCAGGAGGCGTTCGGCGGGGTCGCCCCGCTCTACCTCCCCATCGAGGACGGCCTGTACGGCCTGCTCAGCCAGACCCCCGAGGGCGCGGCGCCGGCCGGGGCGGAGGAGGCCCGGGCCACGCTGATCGAGGGGATCATCGAGCAGTCCGAGGACGAGACGCTCATGGACCGCTACCTCGGCGGCGAGGAGATCGACACCGCGGCCCTGATCGAGGACCTGGAGACGGCCGTCGTGCGCGGGTCCTTCCACCCCGTCGTGCCGGTGTGCGCCGCCAGCGGGGTGGGGCTCGACGCCCTGCTCGAGGTGCTCTCCCGCGGGTTCCCCTCGCCGCTGGAGCGCCCGCTGCCGCCCGTCACGACGATCGACGGCGGCCCGCACGAGCCGCTCACCGCCGACCCGGAGGGCCCGCTCGCCGCCGAGGTCGTGCGCACCTCGGCCGACGCCTACGTCGGGCGCGTCTCGCTGGTGCGGGTGTTCTCCGGGACGCTGCGGCCGGACACGGCGGTGCACGTCAGCGGGCACGTCCCCGCGCCCCGCACCAGCCCGGAGGAGGCCGGCGCGTTCCCGCCCGGGCACGACTCCGACGACCGGCTCGGCCACCTCTACTCCCCGCTCGGCTCCACCCTGCAGGAGACCGAGGCCTGCGTGGCCGGGGACATCTGCGCCCTGACCAAGCTGGCCGGCGCCGAGACCGGGGACACCGTCTCCGACGCCGACCACCCGCTCCTGCTGCGCGCCTGGGACCTGCCCGAGCCGCTGCTGCCGATCGCCGTGGTGGCCAAGGACCGCAGCGACGAGGACGCGCTCGCCCGCACCCTGGGCAAGCTGGTCGCCGCCGATCCGGGGCTGATCCTGGAGCGCAACCCGGAGACGCACCAGACGGTGCTGTGGTGCACCGGCGAGGCGCACGCGGACGTCGTGCTGTCCCGGCTGCGCGAGGCCGGGGCGAACGTCGAGACCGAGCCGGTCCGGGTGCCGATGCGGGTCACGCTCGACCACAAGGCGAAGGTGACCGGCCGGCACGTCAAGCAGTCCGGCGGGCACGGCCAGTACGCGATCTGCCACGTCGAGTTCGAGCCACTCCCCCGCGGGTCCGGCTTCGAGTTCAAGTCCGCCGTGGTCGGCGGGTCGGTGCCGACGCAGTACGTCCCGAGCGTCGAGAAGGGCATCCGAGCCCAGCTCGAGCGGGGTCTCACCGCGCCGGCGGAGGGTCCGGACGCGCCGCCGCACCCCGTCGTCGACGTCCGGGCCACGCTCGTCGACGGCAAGGCGCACAGCGTGGACTCCTCGGACGCGGCCTTCCAGACCGCGGGCGCACTCGCCCTGCGCGAGGCCGCGGAGGCGTGCGGGGTGCGGCTGCTCGAGCAGGTCGACGAGGTCGCCGTCACGATCCTCGACGACCACCTCGGGGCCGTCCTCGGCGACCTGTCCTCGCGCCGGGGCCGGGTGCTGGGCACCGAACCGACGGGGACGGCGGGGCGCACGGTGGTCCGCGCCGAGGTGCCGGCCGAGGAGCTGCTGCGCTACGCGGTGGACCTCCGGGCCATGACCTCCGGGACGGCCACCTTCACCCGGGCCTTCGCCCGGTACGGCGAGCGGTACTAGCCGCTTCGGCCGTGGCCGGTCGCGGC
>NZ_JBHSQK010000101.1:0-12307 GCF_042658055.1 Pseudonocardia lutea | reverse complement strand
CCCCCGACGGCTCCGGGCGGACCCGCCGGACCGTCGGGGGCCGGTCCGGGCGGGCGTAGCCGTTGCGGGGAGCGGACGGCTGCGGCGAATGCTGTCGGTGACAGCAGGTGCCGGTCAATCCGGCGAATCTCACGCTACGCACCGGTAACGAAAGCTGCGGGGGCAACGATCCTGGTGCGGTCACACGGTCCCGGCGACCCGCACCGCACCGTTCGGCGCAGCGGGCCGGGGCGCGCGGCGCTCCGCCTCGAACGCGATCATCCGCGCCATCACGCCGAAGACGAGATCGTGCCCGGGCTTCTGCGCGTACCAGTACACCCGGCCCGCGAGTCCCCGCGGACGGAACGTCACGGTCTGGGTGTAGCGGCTGCCGCCGTTCCGCGTGGGCTCGACCGTCATCCGCAGCCGCGCGACGCCCGGGAGCCGTGCCTCCGCCCGCAGCGCGAGGGCACGGCCCGGCTCGACCTCCTCGACCCGCCACCAGTCGACGGCCGCGCCCGGCTCGAGGCGGGCCGGGCGGCCGCGGCGCAGCCCGACGCCGCCGATCAGGCCGTCGAGCCGCTGCCGCAGCTCCCACGCCCCGGGGACGGTGTGCCAGCCCTCGTCGCCGCCGAGCCCCGCGACCACGGACCAGAGCACCTCCGCGGGGGCGTCGACCTCCTCGACGTGCCGGCCGGTCAGCGCCGGTGGGCCCGCGCCCTCGGGATCGGTGGCCGCCGGGCCCGCCGGGCCCTCCTCGGCCAGCGCCCGGCGCACCGCCTCGCGGTACGGCGTCGGGCCGCCCGGCGGATCGCCCACCAGCGCCGACAGGTCCGACTCGTGGCAGACGAGGTCGTAGGCCATCGACTCCAGCAACGGTCCGGCGAGCGCGCGGTCGACCGGGGTCAGCGCCTCGATCGCGCGGGCGCCGAGCCGTGGCGCCGCGACCGGCACCGGCACGGTCAGGGCACGGGCGAGCCCGGCCTCGCGGGCGTAGCCGCGCAGCTGCTCGACGTAGCTCAGGGCCTCGGGGCCGCCGACGTCGAACGCCCGGTTCACCTCCGGCGGCAGCCGCAGACAGGCGGTGATCCAGTACAGGACGTCGTCGATCGCGATCGGCTGCACGCGGTTCCAGGCCTGGTCCGGCAGCGGCAGCACCGGCGGGCCCCCGAGGACGGTCTCGGCGAGGTGGCGGATCATCTCGAAGCTCGCCGACCCCCGCCCGACCACGATCCCCGCCTGCAGCACCGCCGCCGGCACCGGACCGGCCAGCAGGATCTCGCCGACCTCGTGCCGGGAGCCGAGGTGCGCGGAGTTCGTGCCCCCGGCCGCGGCCCCGGACGGCTGCAGCCCGCCCAGGTAGACGATGCGCCGCACGCCGCCGGCCGCGGCCGCCGCCGCGACCGACCGGGCGGCGACCCGGTCGCGGTCGGCGAAGTCGGGCCCGTCCATGGAGTGCACGAGATGGACGACCGCGTCGGCGCCGCGGCACGCGGCGCCGGTCGCCGCGGGATCCGGCACGCTCCCCCGCACGACCTCGACCCGGTCGGCGAAGCCGGTGCGGGCGAGCCGCTCCGGGGAGCGGACGAGGCAGCGGACGGTGTGGCCCTCCGCGAGCAGCCGCGGCACCAGCCGGGTGCCGACGTAGCCGGTCGCTCCGATCACCAGAACTCGCACGGCCCGATCGTCCCCGACGCGCCGCCGGACCGCTCGTCGCCGCCCGTCGGGCCCCCCGGCGCCACGATCGGGCTACCGGGCGCGGCATACTCCGTTGATCACACCCCCATGGGGTATGTCTGATTCATGGTCCCACCACGCACCCTCCACCGCCTCGTCCTCCCGGCGCTCGCCGCCCTGTCCGTGGCGCTCGTCGGCTGTTCGTCCCCGTCACAGGCACCGTCGACCGGAACCGGCACGCCCGCCGCGACGACCGCCCAGGCCGCCCCGGCCGCCGGCGGCGCGTCGGCCGGCGCCGAGCAGGACGTCGACGTCGAGGCGACCTTCGGCACCACCGGCGAGGCGATCACCTACCGGCCCGACCTGGTCCCGGCGGGGGCCACGGCGAAGGTCACGTCGTCGACCGAGGGCAACAGCTCCACCGTCACGCTCGCCGTCACCGGGCTGGTGCCGAACCGCACCTACGGGTCGCACGCCCACCAGAAGCCCTGCGGGCCGGCCGCGCCGGACTCGGGCCCGCACTTCCAGCACGTCGCCGACCCGGTGACCCCGAGCGTCGACCCGGCCTACGCCAACCCGCAGAACGAGGTCTGGCTCGACTTCACCACGGACGCGCAGGGCAACGCGTCGGTCACGGCCACCCAGGCCGAATGGGCCTTCACCGATCAGGCCGCCCCGCAGTCCGTCGTGATCCACGCGATGAAGACGGCGACGGAGCCGGGCAAGGCCGGGACCGCGGGCGACCGCGTCGGCTGCGTGACCGTCGACTTCGCCTGACCGGCGCCGCCACGATCGTCACGGCACGTGCGAGCTCGTCACCGCGACGAGCTCGCTCGTGCGGCTGCCCGCCACGCCGACCTCCGGCGATCGGGCCCGGAACCCCGGCAGCCCGCCGAGCCCGTCCGTGCCGCTCGTGCCGTCCGTGCCGTCCGTGCCGCCCGTGCCGCCCGTGCCGCCCGTGCCGCCCGTGCCGTCCGTGCCGTCCGTGACCTGCAGGCGGCCAGCGCCGGTGGCTCGTCGCGGCACGAGCGCGGTCCGGCGGGCTACGGCACACCCAGCGCGCGCAGGCCGGCGGTGGTGCCCGCGGCGAGCACCACGACCAGCACGAACGGCACCTTCAGCCACGCCGCCGCGCCGCCCACGAGCACGCCCGCGGGGCGCGCCCAGCCGCTGAACCCGCCGTCCTCGGTCAGCGCGGCCGTCGCGACCAGCGCCACCAGCAGGGCGGTCGCCCCGAGGTCGGTGAGCCGCGTGGCCCGCGGCGGGAGGGTGACCCGGTCGCGCAGCAGGATCCCGGCGAGCCGGACGAGGTAGGTGCCGGCGGCCAGGGCCAGCACGGCGGGCCAGGTCATGCGGTCACCTCCGGTCGTCCGGCCAGGACGAGCGCGACCAGCGCCACGAGTACGGGCAGCCCGGGCGGGAGGAAGGGAGTCGCCGCGAGCGCGACGACGACGGCGCCGAGGCCCACGCGGCGGGCGTCGGGTGCGCGCAGGGAGGGGAGCAGGAGCGCCAGCAGGGCGGCCGGGAACGCGGCGTCGACCCCGAACGACGCCGGGTCCGGCACCGCGGACCCGGCCAGCAGGCCGACGACGGTGCCGGCGTTCCAGCCGACGAACAGCAGCGCACCGCAGGTCCGGTAGGCGGCGCGGGCGCGTGGGCCCGTCCCCCGGGCCCGGGTGAAGGCGACGTTCTCGTCGATCAGGATGTGCGCGCCGAGCAGCCGGGCCGGCAGCGTCCGCCCGGCGAGGTCGCCGATGGCCAGGCCGAACGGCAGGTGCCGCAGGTTGAGCAGCAGCCCCGCGGCCACGGCCGCGATCGGCGCCCCGCCCGCCGCGACCACCGCGACCGCCAGGAACTGCGAGCCGCCCGCGAAGACCAGCACGGACATGCCGACGGTGAGCAGCGGCGGCACCCCCGCGGCCGCCGCCAGCGCACCGAAGGACATCCCGACCACCGTGATCGCGGCGCCGAGCGCCAGGGCGTCGCGGAGGTCGCCCCGCTCGAGCGCCGTTCGCCGTGTCGAACGCATGACCGCTAGGATGAACACTGTCGAGGCGTTCGTCAAACCGGATGAGGAGACCGATGGATCGAACGAACGGAACGCCGCTCGCGGCCATCGCCTCCGCCGTGCGTCGCGAACGGACCCGGCGCGAGCTCTCGCTCGGGGAGCTCGCGCGGCGCGCCGGCATCGCCAAGTCCACCCTGTCCCAGCTCGAGGCGGGGGCGGGGAACCCGAGCGTCGAGACGTTGTGGGCGATCGCCGTCGTGCTGGAGGTCCCGTTCTCCCGGCTGGTCGACCCGCCCGCCCGGGCCGTGCGCGTGGTGCGGGCCGGGGAGGGCGTGGTCATCCCGAGCGAGCACTCCCCCTTCACCGGCACCCTGCTGGCGGCCTGCCCGCCCGGGGCGCGGCGGGACCTGCACGTGATCACCGCCGAGCCCGGCCCGCCCCGGACCGCGCACGCCCACATCCCGGGCACGACGGAGCACATGGTGGTCACGGCCGGGCGCTGGCTCGCCGGGCCGGAGGGCGAGGAGGTCGAGCTCGGCCTCGGCGACTACGCCTGCTTCCCCGGCGACCGCCCGCACACCTACCAGGCCCTCGACCCCGCCACCGCCGCGGTGCTGGTGATGGAGTACGTGTAGGCGTCCGCGCGAGCGGCACTCTCGCTCACTCGCGAGCGAAGGTGCCGCAGCCCCCTCGCCGGCACGAATGGCCCGACAGAGTCCGGGAGGAAGGCCCGAGAACGCCGAACGCCCCGCACGGGGCGGGGCGTCCGGGAGGGGTCAGCTCACCACCCGCGGGCGGCGTAGCGCTGCTCGGCCGGCAGGTCCGGGATGTTGATCCCGACCATCGCCTCGCCCAGCCCCCGCGAGACCTTGGCGATCACGTCCGGGTCGTCGTAGAACGTGGTGGCCTTCACGATCGCCGCCGCACGCTGCGCCGGGTCACCGGACTTGAAGATGCCCGAGCCGACGAACACGCCCTCGGCGCCGAGCTGCATCATCATCGCCGCATCCGCCGGGGTCGCGATCCCACCCGCGGTGAACAGCGTGACCGGCAGCTTGCCCGCCCTGGCCACCTCGGCCACCAGCTGCACCGGCGCCCGCAGCTCCTTGGCCGCGATGAACAGCTCCGCCTCGTCCATCGTGCCCAGCCGGCGGATGTCCGCCCGGATCTGGCGCATGTGCCGGGTCGCCTCGACGACGTTCCCGGTGCCGGCCTCACCCTTGGAGCGGATCATCGCCGCGCCCTCGGAGATCCGCCGCAGCGCCTCGCCCAGGTTGGTCGCCCCGCACACGAACGGCACGGTGAACGCCCACTTGTCGATGTGGTGCGCCTCGTCGGCCGGGG
The DNA here is from genome assembly GCF_042658055.1 of Pseudonocardia lutea. Classification (NCBI taxonomy): domain Bacteria; kingdom Bacillati; phylum Actinomycetota; class Actinomycetes; order Pseudonocardiales; family Pseudonocardiaceae; genus Pseudonocardia; species Pseudonocardia lutea. The sequence goes on along the minus strand of NZ_JBHSQK010000101.1, from coordinate 7,299 downwards.
TGAGCACCTCGGACTCGTCGACGTAGTCCACGCCGAGGGACTGCAGCACCTGCGCCTCGACGAAGTGCCCGATGCGCGCCTTGGCCATCACCGGGATCGACACCGACTCGATGATCCCCTGGATCATGTCCGGGTCGCTCATGCGCGCCACGCCACCCTGCGCGCGGATGTCCGCGGGCACCCGCTCGAGCGCCATGACGGCCACGGCGCCGGCGTCCTCGGCGATCTTCGCCTGCTCCGGCGTGACGACGTCCATGATCACGCCGCCCTTGAGCATCTCGGCCATGCCGCGCTTGACGCGGGCCGTGCCGAGCTCGGTGCTGGCGGTGCCGGCGGCGTTGTCGGTCTGGGCCTGCTCGGACGACACTTTCGGTGCTCCTTCTCGGTACGGTTCCCCGGGACCCGGGCATGCTGCCGCCGCTGGTCGGCGGCCCGTCCACCGATGGTACGCGTCGCCCGGGGCCGGTCACGCCCTCAGGTGTCGCACCCCTCAGCCCGCCGTCAGCCGACCGGGTCGCTCGGTCGCAGTGCCCGCGGCACCGCGCCCGCCGGCTCCGGGACCGACTCGGCGATCTCGAAGTAGCCGGGCAGCGGGGCCGTGCCGTGCAGCCGCAACCACCGGACGAGCCGCCGCGACCGGAGGCCGAGGGTGTCCCGCACCGCGTCGTTGTGCACCCGCCGGGCGAGGACGACGAGCCGCTCGGCGTCGGCGAGCTCCGCCCGCAGGTCCGGGTCGAGCCGGCTCCGGTCGACGGCCCCGAGCGCCCGGGACAGCGCGTTCTCGACGATCTCGCGGGCCTCGATGCCGTCCTCGCTGCGGCGGGGCAGCCCGCGCACGATGCCCCCACCGGCGGCGCGGGCGGCCTCCCCGAGCGCCGTCGGGANCGGCGGCGCGGGCGGCCTCCCCGAGCGCCGTGGGGAGGCTGCCGGGGCCGGCGTCCGGGTCGTCGAGCACCGCGGCCACCCGGATCGCGACCTCCGCGCGGCGCGCCAGCGACCGCTCCAGGCCGACACGCGCCGCGTCCGTGCGCCGGTGCAGCCGGTCGAGGCGCCGGCTGCGGGCCACGCAGAGCACGGTGACCGCCGCGACGACGGCCACCACGACGACCAGCAGCACCACGAGCGGCCAGCTCACGCCGCACCCCCGGGGAAGGCGTCCCGCCCGGCGACGACCTGGCGCGGGTCCGCCGCGACGGCCGCCTGGTAGACCTGCAGGACCTGCGCCGCGACGACCGGCCAGTCGAAGGCGGCCGCCCGCACGCGCCCGGCCGCGGAGAGCATCGCCCGGCGGGCCGGGTCGGCGAGCAGCCCGCGCAGGGCGGCGGCGAGCGCGGCGGCGTCGCCGGTGGGCACCAGCACCCCGGCCGGCTCCGGTTCGCCCAGCACCCGGCGGAAGGACTCCAGGTCGCTCGCCACCACCGGCGCGCCCGCGGCCATGGCCTCGGTGAGCACCATGCCGAAGCTCTCCCCGCCCAGGTTCGGCGCGCAGAAGACGTCGACGGAGCGGAGCGCGGCCGCCTTGGTGTCCTCGTCGACGGCGCCGAGCACGTCGAGCCGGTCGGCGACCGGCCCGGCCTCGCGCCGCAGGTCGGCCGGGTCCCCGCGCCCGACGACGAGCAGGCGCGCCTCGAGGCTCCGCAGCGCCTCGAGCAGGACCGGCATCCCCTTGCGCGGCTCGGTGAAGCGCCCGACGAACCCCACCGTGGGCGTCCGGGGGTACCCCGGCAGCAGCGGGCCGGCGGCGAAGCGGGGGACGTCGACGCCGTTGGGGATCTCGATCGCGTCGCCGCCCAGGTGCTCCACCTGCACCCGGCGGGCCAGCGAGGACACCGCGATCCGTGCGGTGACCTTCTCCATGAGCGGGCGCAGCACCCCGCCGAAGGCGTGCAGCGTGCGGGAGCGCTCGGTCGACGTGTGGAAGGTGGCGACGATCGGGCCCTCGGCGGCGAGCAGGGCCAGCACCGAGATCGAGAACGTGGTGGGTTCGTGCAGGTGGAGGACGTCGAACGCGTTCTTCTCCAGCCAGCGCCGGGCCCGGGCGTAGGTGACCGGGCCGAAGGTCACCCGCGCGACCGAGCCGTTGTAGGGGACGCCGAGCGCCTTCCCCGCGGGGGTGACGAAGTCCGGGACGGCCGTGTCGCTGTTGTCGGGGTCGGCCGGCGCGAGGACCGAGACCGCGTGCCCCAGCTCCCGCAGCGCCCGGGCGAGCTCGACGACGTGCGTCTGCACGCCGCCCGGCACGTCCAGCGAGTAGGGGCACACGATTCCGATCCTCACCGGTGGCTCCCGGGTGTCAGCTCCTGGAGCATGTGCCAGTCCTCGAGGTGCGCCGCGAGGTGCTCCTCGAAGGCGCGCGCCAGCTCGAGGGTGGCCTTCGGCACCGCGGCCCGGTCCGGCACGGCGATCGCCGGCGAGACGGTGGCGCCCCAGCCGCCGGGCCGGAAGAACGTGACCGCGGCGTGCAGCTGGGCCCCGGTGAGGGCGGCGAGCGAGGCCGGGCCGGACGGCAGCCGGATCGTGTCGCCGAAGAACGGCACGTCGATGCCGGTGCCCGCGAGGTCCCGGTCGGCGATCAGGCAGACCAGCCCGCCCGCCCGGAGCCGGCGGGTCAGCGCCAGGTGGGCGCGCCGCCCGTCGTCCTGCGCGACGATCTCGAAGCCGAGCGACTCGCGGTACTCCACGAACCGCCGGTACAGCGACTCCGGCCGCAGCCGCTCGACGACCGTGGTCATCTCCGCGGGCAGGCCGTGCCGGCGCAGCTCCTCGATCACGTAGACGCCGGCGACGTCCCAGTTGCCCGCGTGGGGCAGCGCGAGGACGACGCCGCGGCCCTGCTGCATCGCCGCCAGGGCGGCGTCGAGGCCCGCGACGGTCTCGTGCCGGGCGTGGATCGTGGCGCGGTCGAGCGCCGGGAGGCGGAAGGCCTCCTCCCAGTAGCGGGCGTAGCTGCGCAGGGCGGTGCGGACGAGCCGGTCCAGCTCCGGCTCCGTGGCCGCGGGCCGCACGCGGCGCAGGTTGCGGCGCAGCCGCTCGACGCCCGCTCCCCCGCGCATCCGGGCCAGGTCGGCCCCGGCCCGGAACCCGGCCTCGGCGAGCGGAGCCGGCACGTGCCGCAGCAACCGCCAGGCCGCGGTGTACCCGAGCTCCGCGAGGGTCACGACGGGGGCTCCTGCGCCCGGGCCGACAGGGCCTGCGCGCTGCGGTGGACCAGCACGATCCGCTGCCCGACCGTCCAGACCGACGCCGCGGCCAGTCCCCACAGCAGCACGTGCAGCGCGTACGGCACGCCGACACCCTGCAGGAACACGCCGACCAGCACGACGATCAGCCGCTCGGCCCGCTCGACCAGCCCGCCGTCAGCGTTCAGGCCCGCGCCCTCGGCCCGCGCCTTGACGTACGAGATCAGCTGCGCGGACACCAGGCAGATCAGGGCCGCGATCCCGAGCACCCGCTCCTCGCCGATCCCGAGGCACCACCAGGTGATCCCCGCGAAGAGCGCGCCGTCCGCGATGCGGTCGCAGGTGGAGTCCAGCACCGCGCCGAACGGGGTGCCCCTGCCCCGGGCCCGGGCCATGGCCCCGTCGATCAGGTCGAGCAGGACGAACAGCGTGATCACGAAGGGCGCCACGACCAGCTCGCCGCGGGGCAGGAACCACAGCGCGGCCGCCGACGCGCCGACGGTGCCGACGACCGTGACGACGTCCGGGGTGATCCCGCGCCCGACCAGCGCGCGACCGATCGGGTCGGTGACCCGGTTGACGTGGACTCGGGCGACGACGTTCAGCATCGGGTGGGGCCGACTCCTGCCGGTCTCGTGCGGCGCCCCGCCGCGGTCGGCGGTGCGGATGACCAGCCTAGTCCCGCGGCCGGTCACTCCCCGTGTCGGGCTCGCGGGCGCCGTCCGTGCCGGACGTCCCGGCCGCCGGCTCCCAGTCCTGCTCCCAGGCCCCGGCGAGCAGCTCGCGGGTCTCGGACAGCAGCTGCGGGATCACCTTCGTCTGCCCGACGACGGCGATGAAGTTCGCGTCGCCGCCCCACCGGGGCACCACGTGCTGGTGGAGGTGCTCGGCCAGCGAGCCGCCCGCGACCGTGCCCAGGTTGAGCCCGGTGTTGAACGCGTGCGGCGCGGCGACCTTCTTCATCGCCCGGATCGCGCGCTGGGTGAACAGCGTGAGCTCGGCGGACTCGACGGCCGTGAGGTCCTCGAGGTCGGCCACGTGCCGGTAGGGCAGGACCATCAGGTGCCCCGGGTTGTACGGGTGCAGGTTGAGCAGCGCGAACACGCTCCGCCCGCGGGCCACGACCAGCCCCTCCGCGTCCGGCAGGGAGGGGATGCGGCAGAACGGGCACCCGCCCTCGCCGGCCTCCTTGATGTACGCCAGCCGGTGCGGGGTCCACAGCCTGCGGAACCCGTCCGGTGTGCCGACCCCTGCCATGCCCTCGATCTCCGGGGCCTCGCGCTCGGGTTCGGACACGCCGTCGATCCTAGCCATCTCGCCCCGGGCCCCTCGTGCGTGGCGATCGTCGCCAGGACGACCGTCGCCACTCACAGGGTGAAGGTCTCCGCGGTCGGGTTGACGTTGGAGCGGCCGGCGATCCAGCTCGTGATCGCCTCGACCGCCTGCGCCACCGGCACGCCGTTGCTCTGCGAGCCGTCGCGGAAACGGAAGCTCACCGCACCGGCCTCGACGTCCCGCGCGCCCGCGAGCAGCAGGAACGGCACCTTCTGCAGGGTGTGGGTGCGGATCTTCTTCTGCATCCGGTCGTCGCCCGCGTCGAGCTCGACCCGCACACCCCTGGCCCGCAGCTGCGCCACGACCTCCTCGACCGCCGGGATCTGCTCGTCCGTGACCGGGATCGCGACGACCTGGGTCGGTGCCAGCCAGGCCGGGAAGGCGCCGGCGTAGTGCTCCAGCAGCACGCCGAAGAACCGCTCGATCGAGCCGAACAGCGCGCGGTGGATCATGACCGGCCGCTTGCGGGAGCCGTCCGGCGCCGTGTACTCGAGGTCGAAGCGGTCCGGGAGCATCAGGTCGACCTGGATGGTCGACATCTGCCAGCTGCGGCCGATGGCGTCCTTGGTCTGGACGCTGATCTTCGGGGCGTAGAACGCGGCGCCGCCCGGGTCGTCGACGAGGGTCAGCCCGGTGTCCTCGGCGACCTTGCGCAGCACGTTCGTGGCGCGCTCCCAGTCCTCGTCCGACCCGATCGACTTCTCCGGGTTGCGGGTGGAGAGCTCGAGGTGGAAGTCCTCGAGGCCGTAGTCGCGCAGCAGGCCCAGCACGAAGTCGAGCAGGGAGGCGATCTCGCCCTCCATCTGCTCCTCGGTGCAGTAGATGTGCGCGTCGTCCTGCGTGAAGCCGCGGGCGCGGGTCAGCCCGTGGACCACGCCGGACTTCTCGTACCGGTACACCGTCCCGAACTCGAACAGCCGCAGCGGCAGCTCGCGGTAGCTGCGGCCGCGCGCGTCGAAGATCAGGTTGTGCATGGGGCAGTTCATCGGCTTCAGGTAGTAGTCCTGGCCGGGCTTGCGGACCGTCCCGTCGGCGTTGAGCTCCTCGTCGAGGATCATGCCCGGGTACATGCCCTCCTCGTACCACTCCAGGTGGCCCGAGGTGCGGAAGAGCTGCCCCTTGGTGATGTGCGGGGTGTTGACGAACTCGTACCCCGCCTCCTCGTGCCGGCGCCGGGAGTAGTCCTCCAGCTCCTTGCGGATCACGCCGCCCTTGGGGTGGAAGACCGCGAGCCCGGAGCCGATCTGGTCCGGGAAGGAGAACAGGTCCAGCTCGGCGCCCAGGCGGCGGTGGTCGCGGCGCTCGGCCTCGGCGACCCGCTCCAGGTGGGCGTCGAGCGCCTCCTGGGACTCCCAGGCGGTGCCGTAGATGCGCTGGAGCTGCGGGTTCTTCTCGCTGCCGCGCCAGTAGGCCGCGGCGGTGCGGGTGAGGGTGAAGGCCGGGATGTACCTCGTGGTGGGCAGGTGCGGGCCGCGGCAGAGGTCCGACCAGACGGTCTCGCCGGTGTGGGCGTGGACGTTGTCGTAGATGGTCAGCTCGCCGGAGGCGTCGACCTCCATGACCTCGTCGCTGTCGATGCCGCCCGCCTCGGTGCCCGTGCCCTTGAGGTCGATCAGCTCGAGCTTGTACGGCTCGTCGGCGAGCTCCTTGCGGGCCTCCTCGAGCGAGTCGAAGCGGCGGCGGGAGAAGCGCTGGCCGGACTTGACGATCTTCTTCATCGCCGACTCGAGCTTCTTCAGGTCCTCCGGCGTGAAGGGCTTCTCCACGTCGAAGTCGTAGTAGAAGCCGTCCGTGATCGGCGGGCCGATGCCGAGCTTGGCCTCCGGGTACAGCTGCTGGACGGCCTGCGCGAGGACGTGCGCGGCGGAGTGCCGGATCACGCTGCGGCCCTCCTCGGAGTCCGCGGTGACCGGCACGACCTCCGCGTCGGCCTGGGGCACCCAGGCCAGGTCGCGCAGCGTGCCCTCGGCGTCCTTGACGACGACGACGGCCTGCGGCCCGCTGGTCGGCAGGCCGCCCTCCCGGATCCGGGCGCCCGCCGTGGTCCCGGCCGGCACCAGGATCGGCGCGGACGCGGGCGGGGCGGGAACAGCGGACACGAGGTGCCTCCAGGGAAGTGCCGTGCGGGTTGTCCCCCCGATGCTAGAGGTCGGGACCGACGGCTTTTCCGCTGGCACCCGCCGGGCCCCGGGCGGTCCGGACGCGTCCCGGAGGCCGCCTCAGGAGCGGTGCGGCAGCACGACGTGCGTGTGCGGCTCGTCCGGCTCGGCCACGACCCGACGGAGCGGGGGCGGGCTCCCCGGGGTCACCGGCGTGAACCAGTCGACGGCGCTCGGCCCGGACCGGTCGGCGGGCTCGCCGTCGCTCGACGACGCGGGGGCGGCCGACCCCTGGGCAGCCGGGCCGGGGTGCTCGGTGACCCCCTGCTCCGCGCCGTGCGGCGCCGAACCGTTCGACGCCGGCGCCGAGCCGTTCGAGCCGTGCGAGCCGTGCGAGCCGTGCGACGCCGAGCCGTTCGAAGCCGGCGCGGAGCCGTGCGACGCCGAGCCGTTCGAAGCCGGCGCGGAGCCGTGCGACGCCGAGCCGTCCGACACGAGCGGCGCCGAGCCGTCGAGGTCGTTCGGGGCGGAGCCGTTCGAGGCGTGCGACGAAGAGCCGTTCGCGCCGTGCGGCCCGGCACCGTTCGAACCCGGCCGAGCCCAGCCGTTCGCGATGCGGGCGAGCGGCGACGGCCCGAGGCCGTCGGCGCGCGGACCGGCGCCGTTCGGACCGGGGCCGTTCGGAC
>NZ_JBHSQK010000100.1:0-6290 GCF_042658055.1 Pseudonocardia lutea | reverse complement strand
CCGTTCCCGGAATTCCCGGGCTTCGCCCTGTCGATCCCGATCGCCGTCAACCCGCCCGACCACACCGTCTACCGCAAGCTGCTCAACACCTACTTCACTGCTGCCCGGGTGGAGGCGCTGCGCCCGCGCATCGAGGCCTTCGTCGACGAGCACGTGACGGATCTGATCGAGGGCGGCCGCGGGGATGCCACTGCGGAGCTCGCCCTCCCGCTGCCTCAGCGGGTCCTCGCCGCGCTGCTGAACATGCCCGACGACACGTGGGACGTTCGTCGACAAGCTCCACCAGATCGAGGCGGTAGCGCACGAACCGGAGGCGCTGGGCGCGCTCGTCGCGAACCTCTGGACCGAGGACGTGATCGCGCTGGTCGAGCAGCGCCGCGCGCACCCGTTGGATCCCGAACAGGACCTGATGAGCGGCGTGCTCGCGGCCCGGGACGAGGCGGGCGAACCCTTCCCGCCGGAGGTCCCGATTGCCATCGGCGTCCAGCTGTTCGCCGCCGGGGGCGACACCACGACCCAGGCGATCACCGCGGCCCTTCACGAGATCGCCACCACTCCCGAGGACCAGCGCACACTCCGGACCGAGCCGGCGCTGATCCCGCAGGCCGTCGAGGAGTACCTGCGGCTGCACCCGCCGCTACACCAGCTTGCCCGCACCCTGTGCACCGACGTCAAGCTGCACGGGCAGACCATGTCCGAAAGTGACCTGGTGGCGCTGAGCTGGGCCTCGACCAAACGGGACGCCGACAAGTTCCCCGACCCGGACCGCTGCATGATCGACCGCACGCCCAACCGGCATCTGACCTTCGGCAACGGGCCCCACCAGTGCATCGGGGCGGGGCCCCGTTCGCACGGCTGGAGGTGCAGGCCACCCTGTCCAGGCTGCTCCAGCGCACCGGCTGGATCGAGCTGGACGGGGACCCGGTCCGAACCTACGGCGAACCCCTGCAGTCCGGGTTCTCACACCTGCCGTTGCGCTTCTGCGACCACGAACCGCGCTGACGCGCGGGCATCGACCGACGAGAGCCCCGTACGGGAAGAAGGAGACGATCGTGCCCGAACTCGATACCCTTAGCGGACTGGCGCTGCAGCAGACGTTCGTCCACGAGTCACCGAGGATCCGGGTCACCTTCTCCGCCGGGGCTCTCGGCTCGGTCCGCGCCGAGGCGAAGGCCCTTGGGCTCGCCCGACTGCTGGTCGTCAGCACGCCCGAGCAGCGGGATCTCGCCGACCGGGTCGCCGGCCTGCTTAACGGCCTAGCGGCCGGAGTGCACCCGCACGCCCGAATGCACGTTCCCGTCCCGGTGGCGCAGGCCGCGGTCGCCGAGGCCACCCGGCTGGGCGCCGACGGGCTCGTCGCAGTCGGCGGCGGTTCCACGATCGGGCTCGCGAAGGCGATCGCCCTGGAGTCCGGGCTGCCGATCATCGCCATTCCCACGACGTACGCCGGCTCAGAGATGACGTCGGTCTGGGGCCTCACCGAAGACGGCGCCAAGCGGACCGGGCGGGACGAGCGGGTCCGCCCGGCCACCGTCGTCTACGACCCCGAGCTCACCGCGAGCCTGCCGGTTCCGGTCGCGGTGTCCAGTGGGCTCAACGCCCTGGCGCACGCCGCCGAGGCTCTCTATGCACCGGACCGCTCCCCCGTGGTGTCCCTCATGGCCGAGGAGGGCGCGCGGGCACTGATCAGCGCGCTGCCCCGGCTGGTCGCCGACGGCTCTGCTGCCAAGGCGCGCGCGGCCGCCCTGTACGGAGCATGGCTGTGCGGCACCTGCTTGGGCGCGACAACGATGTCCCTGCACCACAAGCTGTGCCATGTCCTCGGCGGCACCTTCGACCTGCCGCACGCGCAGACCCATGCTGTGGTGCTGCCGCACGTGCTGGCCTTCAACCTCCCGCACGCTCCCGCGGCCGCCGCAGCCCTGAGTCGCGCCACGGGCGCTGCGGACCCGGCGCACGCGCTGTGGGAGTTCGGCATCCGACTCGGCTCGCCGGCCTCGCTGGCCGCACTCGGTATGCCGGCGACCGATGTCGAGATCGCCGTGGAACGGGCGGTCGCCGCGCCATACGCGAATCCCGTGCAGCCCACCGCGGAGGACATCCGTGGTCTGCTCCGTCGCGCCGTCGACGGGGCGCCGCCTCGCGCCTGAGCGGCGCACGCGGTGCAGGGTTCGTCGGAGCCCTGCGCGGGTACGCTGTTCCGGTGCTTGCCGATCCCGGCCGGGCGACGCTGCCCGGGCCTGACGCCGCGCGGCTCAAGAACGTGCTTTGTCACCAGGTGCTGTCCGGCCTCCACGCGCCGGGTGCCCGACTGTGCGCCGCGCAGGTTGAGCGGAGCCACCACGTGTCGGCGGCGGACGTTCGCGACGCCTTCGCGGCCCTCGCCGCGGAGGGGCTCCTACGGCTCACCGGGGACGACGCGGTGGTGCCCCACATCGACGCCGCGCGGCTCGCCGAGGTCGACGAGGTGCGGCGCGGGCTGCAGGAGGTCACGATCCGGCGGTTCGTCCGGCGCGCCTCGCCCGCCCAGCGTGCCGCGGTCCGCGCCGCCGCCGAGCGCTTCCGCACGCTCGTTGACTCAGCCGCGTCATCACCGGCCGCCCTCCGCGAGGCGTACGAGTGGTTCTATTACCTACTGCTGCGCGCAGCGGGCGGCCGCAACACGGTGGACCTTCTGCTGACGCTGCGCGAGGAGATCGGCCTGACCATGGCAACCGGTCTGCACGGGCCCGGTCGGGCGGCGAGCGTGGCCGACGAGCTGAACGCGATTGTCGCGGCCATGGAAGCTAACGACGTAGCCCGGGCGGTTGAAGTCGCGGACGCTCACCTCGACGCCCTGTCACGCTCCGCGCTGCACTTCTCGCGGGCGCGCTGACCCGAACCGCGGTGCACGCGCACCACCCGGTGTACGCGCACCACCCTAGGCCGACGGGCGGGCGACTCGACCGACGGTGAGATCAGGCGACTGTCGCGGCGCCGACGGCGCGGATACCTGCCGTCGCGGCAGCACGCAGGTGTGCCACTGTGGCCTCCGCCGCGGCGTCGGCGTCCCGCTCCTCGATCGCCTCGACGATCCGTCGGATCTCCTGGACCGACTCCCTCGGACGCCCCGGGTCTGACGACAGCGAGCTCGCCCGCAGCAAGCTCACGCGCGCGTGCAGCTGGGAGAGGCTGGCCCGCAGGGCCGAGTTGCCCGCCCCCTCGAGTAGCACCTCGTACAGCCGGTCCTTCTCGGCGAGTACGGCGGCGGTGTCGCCACCCTCCTCTACGAGATCCTCCAGTCGGGTCAGGGCGCGACGGAGGCGAACCACGTCCCCATCCTCCGCGCGCTGAACGAACCGGCGGACCAGATGCCCCTCGAGGACCTCACGCAGGTCGTACAGCTCCTCGGCCTCCTCGACCGACAGCGCGACGACGACCGCTCCCCGCTGCGGGATGGTCTTGACCAGTCCCTCGGCCGCCAACTCGCGCAGGGCCTCGCGGATCGTGGTGCGGGAGACCCCGGTCATGTCGATCAGCTCACGCTCGATGAGCCGCTGGCCGGGTGCGAACTGCATGGTGAGGATGGCATTGCGGAGCACATCCAGGACCTGAGTGCGCAAGGGAGCTGCAGCCCGTTCGATCTGGGCCGCCAGATTCGGTCCTGCCGCAGTCACCTCTTCAGCGTACCGCATGCTCGTCATACGGTCTCCGTTCCGCCTCCTACGTTCGCGGCGATCGCGTGACGACACCGCGGATCCATCCCGCCAGCAGGGCGACCGACTCGGCGCCGTTGGACTCCATCATGACGCCGTGGCCGTTTCCCCGGATGCCATACGCGGGCAGGTCGAGATGCTCCACGTCCACGCCGGCCCCGGCCAAGTGGTCCATCACGGCGCGGCCGATCCCGGCCAGCGGCGAGACCTCGGCGGTCACGACGGCCACCGGCACGTCGGCCAGGGCGGGCCAGGTGGCGGGCTCGTCCTGGGTGGGGGCGCGGTAGCCGGTTGGCGCTGCCGTCAGCCCGTACGCGAGCGAGTGCCCCCCGCCCCGGATGGACGCGAACGGCGGCCCGATCGGCTCGATCGCGACGATCGCCCGCACCAGGTCCGGGCGCCTGTCGGCGACCATCCACCCGGCCGGCGCCCCGGCGGAGTGGGTGACGAGCACGGCAGGGCCGACAGCCTCGAGTAGCCGGGTGAGCGCTTCGCCTTCCCGGGCGTGGGCGGCGGGCACGTCGGCGAGCATCGGCCCGGTCGGGGCAACGAGTTGTTCCACCACCGGGTCGCCCGCGTCCCGGCCCCCCGGCCATGCGGTCTGCCGGTCGGCCACTTCCGCCGGGGCGAACAGGCCGACGGCGCCCTCGTAGGTGAACGCGGGTCCCGGCGCTCCGAGCACGTCCGGATGCAGCGGGGACCTCCCATGGCCCGGACGGTCGGCCACGTGCACCGCGAACCCGGTATCCACGAACCGGCTCGCCCAGCCGGCACCGCCGTCGGGTGTGCCCAACCAGTCCGTCCCCTGCCCACCACCCCCGTGGATCAGAACCAAGGGATATGGCTCCGTGATGTGCTCGGGCGCCTCCCACTCCACGAACAACGGCCCGCACGGCAGGGTGCCCTCCGCGGAGGACACCCGACTGCCGGGTACCCAGTAGATCCCGCGCCGGGAGAGGCGGGCCGGGACCGCCGCGGGGTCCCAGCGCGGAGCGGGCGCCGCGGCCTCTGCGGGCTGCTCGAGGTGCGTGCCGACGTCTTCGCTCACGGCTGCTCCACGCCGAGTTCCAGCGTGGCCACCAGCCGGTACATCTGCTCGCGCAGCGCAAGGTTGCGATGGCCGGCGACCTGCCCGAAGTCCCGGAAGGCCCGCTCGAAGCGCTGGCCCTCGCCGAGCGCACTCGACCCGATGGTGCGCAACAACTCCTGCTCGACGGCCTCGTGGGCAACGACGCAGGCCTCCCGCACCACCGAGGCAAGCCGGAAGTCCTCGCGCTGGGTGAACGGCCGGATGCCGGCCGCGTTGTCCCGGCAGAGCTGCATCCACTCCTCGGCGGCCTGCAACACGGTCGCCTCGGCCATGCCGATCCGCGCGAGCGCCGCACCGTAGTGCCGCTGGTGGTCCGGGTCCTCAGTGCGAGGCAGGAAGGGCGGGAACATCGCGGGCTTGGCGCGCATCCAATTCGCGTACTCGTCGAGCGCGCTGTAAGCCCCGCCGACGATCGGGCCTGCCAGGGACAGTGTGAAGATCGTGAGCGCGCGGCCGCCGTACATCGGGTTGCGGTTGAGCTCCACCCCAGGCGCGCCGTGCTCGGCCGGGTAGTCGACCATGTCGACGCCCTCGATCACGAGATGTTCGGGGACGAAGGCACTGTCGAAGCGGATGGTGTCCGAGCCCGTGCTCTTCAGCCCCGCGAGTGTGCCCCAGACCCCGAGTCGGGTGAACGCGCTCTCCGGGGCGACGTAGAGGATCATCGTTGGCTCGCCGTCGTCCGGTGAAGCGAGCACCGCCTGCCCCATGAAGTGCGTCGAGTACGGGATACCCGAGCAGTACGCGACCTGCCCGGTCAGTCGATAGCCGCCCGGCACCCGCTCGGCCCTGACCGTCGGCGCGGCCACCGACGCGGCCCGGAACCCGGCGCCCGCCAGCAACTCCTCCTGCGCCTGCTCGCCGAACCAGGACCCGACCTGCAGCGCGTGGTTCGCCGTCAGGCACAGTCCCCAGGCCGCCCCGAGGCTCCCACGGCCGATCTCGATCATCACTCGTTGGAAGGTCGGGAGGCCCACCTCGAGGCCGCCGAACCGGCGAGGGATCAACATGCGATAGAACCCGGCCTCCTCGAAGGCCACGTGCAGCTCGGGCGAGTAGGTGGTCCGTTCCTCCGCCGCTGCCTGGTCGTCGATCAACTGCTGTCGGAGGCCTCGCGCTCGCGACACCAACTCCTCGGACGACACCTCGACGTCGTGCTCGATCGCCAATTCCGCAGTCACGCGACCTCCTCAGTGAGCTTCCGACTGACGATAGGATCGTATGACAACTCGGCCAGGATGTCAGGAGTGAATCNCGGCGAGGCGGTCGTGCAGATCCAGGCGTGCGGGGTCTGCCACACCGACCTGCACTACCGGGAGGGCGGGATCAACGACGAGTTCCCGTTCCTGCTCGGCCACGAGGCCGCCGGGATCGTGGAGTCCGTGGGCGAGGGCGTCACCGAGGTCGCCCCCGGCGACTTCGTCATCCTGAACTGGCGCGCGGTGTGCGGCGAGTGCCGGGCCTGCCGCAAGGGCAAGCCCTGGTACTGCTTCAACACCCACAAC
>NZ_JBHSQK010000099.1:8197-16083 GCF_042658055.1 Pseudonocardia lutea | reverse complement strand
CCGGCCCCGGCCCGCCGCCGCGTTCCGCGCGCGACGACGACCGTGCCGGCCGGCGGCGGTGTCCCGCGGCGGCGCGGACGACGAGCTCGCCCCGCAGCGGTGCCCGCTGGGCGGCACGGACGCCCGGGTCCTCGACCACCCGGAGCCGCGCGCCCTGCTCCTCCCGGCCTTCCGCGCTGACCTGCGGGCGGTCGCGGGGTACACCCACCCGCAGGGCCCGCCGTTGCGCTGCCCGGTCCGCCTGCTGGCGGGTGCCGACGACCTCGCGGGCGACACGGCGGACGCGCGGTGGTGGGCTGCCGTCGCCCCGGCCGGGTTCCCCAGCGGGTGTTCCCGGGCGGGCACTTCTCCCTGCACGAGCAGCGCGACGAGGTCCTCGTGGAGATCCTCCGCCCCTGAGCCGGCGGGCCGCTCCGGCGGGTCGCCGACCCCGCCCCGACCCACCCGGGGACCGGCTGGTCCGGGTGGGTTAGCGTCTCGTGAGTTCGACCGGAAGTTCGACACGCCCGGGCGTGGCGCGTTGCCGCGGCCCTACGGGGTTCCTACTCTGCGCCCGAGGTAGACCCGGCACGGGAGACGACAGGGATCGACACCGGATTTCGACACGAGGAGACCGGAGCCCGCATGGACACAGCACCCGACGGGGACGGTGCGGGGCCCGACTACGACCCGACCGTGGAGCCGAGCCCGGAGGAGGTCCCGCCGCGGCCCCGCGGAGGGCACCGGGTGGGCGCCCCGGTTCCCGCACCGCTGACGGAGCACGGCCCGGCCCGCGTGATCGCGGTGGCCAACCAGAAGGGCGGCGTCGGCAAGACGACCTCCACCATCAACCTGGGCGCGGCGCTCGCCGAGTACGGGCGCCGGGTGCTCCTGGTCGACTTCGACCCCCAGGGCGCGCTCTCCGTCGGCCTCGGCGTCCAGCCCCACCAGCTGGACGCGACCATCTACAACCTGCTGATGGACCGCGGGGTCGAGCCGGACGACGTGATCCTGAAGACCTCCGTGGCGGGCATGGACCTGCTGCCCAGCAACATCGACCTGTCCGCGGCCGAGGTCCAGCTGGTCAGCGAGGTCGGCCGGGAGCACGCGCTGGGCCGGGCCCTCAAGGGGGTGCTGGACCGCTACGACATCGTGCTGGTCGACTGCCAGCCCAGCCTCGGCCTGCTCACGATCAACGCCCTGGCCTGCGCCGACAGCGTGCTCATCCCGCTGGCCTGCGAGTTCTTCAGCCTCCGCGGGGTCGCGCTGCTGATGGACACGATCGACAAGGTGAAGGACCGGCTCAACCCGGACCTGGACCTGATCGGCATACTGGCCACGATGTTCGACTCGCGCACCGTGCACACCCGCGAGGTCCACCAGCGGGTGCTCGAGGCCTTCGGGGACCTCGTCTTCGACGCCGTCATCAACCGCACCATCCGCTTCCCCGAGACCACCGTCGCGGGCGAGCCGATCACCACCTGGGCGCCCAGCTCGAGCGGGGCGGAGGCCTACCGCATGCTGGCCCGCGAGGTCATCGCCCGGTGACGGTCGCTCCGGAGCGGGCAGGCGCCGGTCCCGACGGGCCGGAGGCGCGTCCGCGGTTCACCGTGCGGCTCTCCAACTTCGAGGGCCCGTTCGACCTGCTGCTGCAGCTCATCGGCAAGCACGAGCTCGACGTCACCGAGATGGCGCTGCACAAGGTCACGGACGACTTCATCGCGCACCTCGCGGCGCTCGGCGACGACGCCGACCTCGACGAGACCACCGAGTTCCTCGTCGTCGCGGCCACCCTGCTCGACCTGAAGGCCGCCCGGCTGCTCCCGGCCGCCGAGGTGGAGGACGAGGAGGACCTCGCGCTGCTCGAGGCGCGCGACCTGCTCTTCGCGCGGCTGCTGCAGTACAAGGCGTACAAGCAGGTCGCGGGCCTGTTCGCGGAGCTGGAGAAGACGGCGCTGCGGCGTTTCCCGCGGTCGGTGGCGCTGGAGCCGCGGTTCGAGGGCCTGCTGCCCGAGGTGCTGCTCGGCATGGACGCCACGGCCTTCGCCGAGCTCGCGGCGAGCGTGTTCCGGCCCAAGCCGCCGCCGGTCGTCGGCACCGACCACATCCACCAGCACGACGTGTCCGTCCCGGCGCACATGGCGATCCTGCGGGAGCGGCTCGCCGAGCTGGGGGAGGCGACCTTCGCGGCGCTCACCGCGGACTGTGTGGCGCCGATCGAGGTGGTCGCCCGGTTCATGGCCGTGCTGGAGCTGTACCGCGAGCGGGCGATCGACGTGGAGCAGCCGGAGCCGTTCGGCGAGCTGACCGTACGCTGGACCCCCGACCGGACGACCCCGAGTGAGCCGACCAGTGAGCACGCCGAACCCGGATCCTGACCTCGACGCCGAGACCGACGCCGCGCTCGAGGTCGAGGGCCTCCCCGGGCTGGCCCGCGAGGACGAGCTGACCGCGGCCCTGGAGGCGTTGCTGCTGGTCGTGGACTCCCCGACGGACGAGCAGGCGCTCGCCGCCGCCCTCGACCAGCCCGTGGACCGGGTGGAGCGGGCGGTGCGCCGGCTCGCGGAGAGCTACCGCGAGCAGGGCAGCGGCATCGACCTGCGGCGGGTGGGGGAGGGCTGGCGCTTCTACACCCGGGACCTCTACGCGCCCTACGTCGAGCGGTTCCTGCTCGACGGGCAGCGCGCCAAGCTCACCCGGGCCGCGCTGGAGACCCTCGCCGTCGTCGCGTACCGCCAGCCCGTCACCCGGGCGCGGGTCGCGGCGGTACGGGGTGTGAACTGCGACGGCGTGCTGCGTACGCTGCTCACGCGCGGTCTGGTGGAGGAGGCCGGTGTGGACGGGCCCACCCAGGGCACCCTGTTCCGCACCACCGAGCTCTTCCTGGAGCGGCTGGGGCTGTCCTCGCTGGAGGACCTGCCGCCGCTGGCCCCGCTGCTGCCGGACATCGACGCGATCGACGAGCTGTGAGAAGAAGGACCGTGAGCAGGACCCCGAGCAGGACCCCGAGCAGGACCCCGAGCAGGACCGCCAGAAGGACCGGAGCATGAGCCGCCCGTCCCGCCCCACCTCCTCCGCGCAGGCCGAGGGGGTGCGACTGCAGAAGGTGCTGGCCCGGGCCGGCGTGGCCTCGCGCCGCGCGGCCGAGGAGCTGATCGCCGCCGGCCGCGTCGCCGTCGACGGCGAGATCGTGCGCGAGATGGGCCGGCGGATCGACCCGGACACCGCCGTGGTGCACGTCGACGGCTCCCGCATCCAGCTGCGGGACGACCAGGTGTACCTGGCGCTGAACAAGCCGGTCGGGATGCTGTCCACGATGTCGGACGACAAGGGCCGGCCGTGCGTCGGCGACCTGGTGATGCAGCGCACCGAGCTGCTCAACCAGGCCGGGCGGCTGTTCCACGTGGGGCGGCTGGACCAGGACACGGAGGGCCTGCTCCTGCTGACCAACGACGGGGAGCTGGGCCACCGGCTCATGCACCCCTCCTACGAGGTGGAGAAGACCTACGTGGCCGAGGTCCTCGGCCAGGTCCCGCGGGACGTCGGCCGGCGACTCCGCGAGGGCATCGAGCTGGAGGACGGCCCCGTCCGGGTGCACTCGTTCCGGCTGGTCGACTCGCTGCCCGGCCGGTCGATGGTGGAGCTGGTGATCCACGAGGGCCGCAAGCACGTCGTCCGCCGGCTGCTCGACGAGGTCGGGCACCCGGTGCAGCGGCTGGTCCGCACCGCGATCGGCGAGGTCCGCCTCGGCGACCAGCGGCCGGGCAAGATCCGCCCGCTCAACCAGCACGAGGTGGGCTCGCTCTACAAGGCCGTCGGGCTGTAGGGGGCCGGGGGTGGCGGTCCGGGCGATCCGCGGCGCGATCCAGGTCGACGGCGACTCGCGCGAGGAGATCCTCGAGGGGTCGGCGGAGCTGGTGAGTGCGGTGCTCAAGCGCAACGAGCTCACCAGCGACGACGTGATCTCGATCCTGTTCACGGCCACGCCGGACCTCACGGCCGAGTTCCCGGCCTACGCCGCCCGGCTGCTCGGGCTCACGGACGTGCCGCTGATGTGCGCCACCGAGATCGCGGTGCCCGGGGCCATGCCGCGGGTGCTGCGGCTGCTCGCGCACGTCGAGACCGACCTCGCCCGCGCCGACCTGCGGCACGTGTACCTGCGCGGGGCGGCCGCGCTGCGCCGCGACCTCCCCTCCTGATCGCTCCGGGGCCGGCCCGAGGGGGGTCGGGGTGCGGCGCAGGTCGGCAGGCACAATGGTCGGCGGCCCGCGCGGGGTCGTCGGACACCCGCCCGGAGCCTCCGTACATCTGCACGAGGGGTGAGGCATGACCGGGCCGAGGCCGGACGGTGTCCTGAACGACGTCGTCGCCATGGACGGGCCCTCGGGCACGGGCAAGTCGACGGTGTCGCGGCGGCTGGCCCGCGCGTTGCACGCCGCCTACCTCGACACGGGGGCGATGTACCGGGCCGCCACCCTGGCCTGCCTGCGCGCGGGGCTCACCGCCGAGAGCGCGGCCGACCGGATCGCCGAGGTCGCGGTCGCGGCGGAGCAGGAGTCCGTCACGGACCCGGCGGCGCCGCGGATCCTGCTGGCGGGCGAGGACGTCGAGGCCGAGATCCGGGACGAGCCGGTGACCAAGGCCGTGTCCGCGGTCTCCGCGGTGCCCGCGGTCCGGGCCGCGCTGGTCGCCCGGCAGCGGGGGTACATCGACCGGGCGCTCGCGGCAGGCCGTGGGATCGTGGTCGAGGGCCGCGACATCGGCAGCGTGGTCGCACCGGAGGCGAAGCTGAAGGTCTACCTGACCGCGTCGGAGGAGGTGCGGGCCGTCCGCCGCGGCCGGCAGGACGCCAAGGCCGGCCGGATCAGCGACCCCGCCAGCACCCTCGCCGACGTGCAGCGCCGCGACCGGCTGGACTCGACCCGCAAGACCTCGCCGCTGCACGCCGCGGCCGACGCGCTCGTCGTCGACACGGACGACCTGTCCGTCGACGCCGTGCTCGAGGAGCTGCTGCGGCTGGTCCGGGAGCGCGGGCTCGTCACATGAGGGCGCCCTCGGCCGCGGGCCCGGCCGATCTCCCCGCGGGTGCCGACCCGCGGCTGCACGACCTCGCCCGCTGGGTCGGGACATGGTGCTTCCGGCCGGTGTTCCGGGTGCACGTGCACCACCGCGAGCGGATCCCGGCCACCGGACCGGTCGTGCTGGTCGCGAACCACAGTGCGCTCGTCGACGGCCCGCTGCTCTTCGGACTACTCGGGCGCCGTTCGGTGTTCCTGGTGAAGCAGGAGATGTTCACCGGCGTCCTGGGGAGGGGGCTGCGCGGGATCGGGCAGCTGGCCGTGCGGCGCGGCGAGCCCGACCGGGCGCCCCTGACCGCGGCGCTCGGGGTGCTGCGCGGCGGCGGGCTCGTCGGGGTGTTCCCCGAGGGCACGCGCGGCACCGGCGAGGTCGCGGCGGCCCAGCAGGGCGCGGCGTGGCTGGCCCGGGCCTCCGGCGCGCAGGTCCTCCCGGTCGTGTGCCGGGGGACGCGGCGCCCGGAGGGGACGGGGCGGGCCCGCCGGTTCCGGCCCCGGGTGGACGTGCTGGTGGGTGTGCCGTTGCCGGCGCCCACCGGGAAGGGCCGCGCGGAGCTCGCCGCGGCCACCGAGACCGTTCGCGGGGCCCTCGCCGCGCTGGTCGCGGACCTGGACGCGATGCGAGCCACGAGCATGCGGAGAAGTGCCTGATGGACGAGACGATCACCGGCGGCGACCGCGCCGCCATGGCGGAGCTGGGCCTCGACCCGGACGACTTCGCCGCCGCCGACGAGGAGTTCGGCGCAGCCGGCGACGGCGCCGCCGAGCAGGGACCGACGCCGGTCCTCGCCGTCGTCGGGCGGCCCAACGTGGGCAAGTCCACGCTGGTGAACCGGTTCCTGGGCCGGCGCGAGGCGGTCGTGCAGGACGTCCCCGGCGTCACCCGGGACCGGGTGGCGTACGACGCGCTGTGGAACGGGCGGCGGTTCACCGTCGTCGACACCGGCGGCTGGGAGCCCGACGCCGTCGGCCTCCAGAAGGAGGTCGCCGCGCAGGCCGAGCTGGCCATGCGCACGGCGGACGCGATCCTGCTCGTCGTCGACGCGCGGGTGGGCGCCACCGCGGTCGAGGAGGCCGCGGCCCGGGTGCTGCGCCGCTCCGACCGGCCGGTCCTGCTCGCCGCCACCAAGGTCGACGACGAGCGCGCGGTCCCCGACACCGCCGCGCTCTGGCGGCTGGGGCTCGGCGAGCCGTACCCGGTGTCCGGCCTGCACGGGCGCGGCTCCGGCGACCTGCTCGACGCCATCCTCGAGGCCCTGCCCGCGACCCCGCGGGAGACCTTCGGGACGGCCCCCGGCGGGCCGCGCCGCGTCGCCCTCGTCGGGCGGCCGAACGTCGGCAAGTCCTCGCTGCTCAACCGGGTCTCCGGGGAGTTGCGCTCGGTCGTGCACGACGTCGCCGGCACCACCGTCGACCCGGTCGACTCCCTCGTCGAGCTCGACGGCGAGATCTGGCGGTTCGTCGACACCGCCGGGCTGCGCAAGCGGGTCAGGACGGCCAGCGGCATGGAGTACTACGCGAGCTTGCGCACCCAGGCCGCGATCGAGGCGGCCGAGGTCGCCCTGGTGCTGCTCGACGCGAGCGAGCCGATCTCCGAGCAGGACCAGCGCGTGCTGTCCATGGTCGAGGAGGCCGGCCGCGCGCTCGTGATCGTGTTCAACAAGTGGGACCTCGTCGACGAGGACCGGCGGCTGGCGATGAAGCGCGAGCTCGAGCGCGACCTCGGCCGGGTCCGCTGGGCGGAGCGGATCAACATCTCGGCGCTCACCGGCCGCGCCACCGCGAAGATCGCGCCCGCGATGCGGACCGCCCTCGCCTCGTGGGACCAGCGGATCCCGACCGGCCGGCTGAACAGCTGGCTGTCCGAGGTCATCGCCGCGACCCCGCCGCCGGTGCGCGGCGGCAAGCAGCCGAAGGTCCTCTTCGCCACCCAGGCCGGCACCCGGCCGCCGACGTTCGTGCTGTTCACGAGCGGGTTCCTGG
The DNA here is from genome assembly GCF_042658055.1 of Pseudonocardia lutea. Lineage (NCBI taxonomy): Bacteria > Bacillati > Actinomycetota > Actinomycetes > Pseudonocardiales > Pseudonocardiaceae > Pseudonocardia > Pseudonocardia lutea. The sequence continues at coordinate 9,046 of NZ_JBHSQK010000099.1, read as the reverse complement.
AGGCGGGCTACCGCCGGTTCCTCGAGCGGCGGCTGCGCGAGGAGTTCGGCTTCGCGGGCTCGCCGATCCGGCTGTCGGTGCGGGTCCGGGAGAAGCGGGAGCGCAAGGGCCGGCGCCGCTGATCGTCCCGGGGCGCGGCGAGTCCTCCCGGTCGCGATCCCCGACCGACTACCCTCCCCGCATGGCCGTTGACTCCCCCAGCGGTCCCTCCGGACCCGTGCGCGTCGTCCTCGCGGACGACGAGGCGCTGCTCCGGGCGGGTCTGCGCACCGTCCTGGAGGCACGCGGCACCGTCGCGGTGGTGGGGGAGGCCGCCGACGGCGACGGGCTGATCGCCGCCGTCGACGAGCACCGGCCGGACGTGGTGCTCGCCGACGTGCAGATGCCGGGCCGGTCCGGCCTCGACGCGCTGCGGGTGCTCTGCGCCCGGCCCGACGCGGTCCCCGCGGCCGTGCTCACGACCTTCGACCTCGACGAGTACGTCACGGAGGCGCTGCGGATCGGCGTGCAGGGGTTCCTGCTCAAGGACGCCGAGCCCGACGCGCTGATCCGGGCCGTGCTCGACCTCGCCGCCGGCGGCGCGGTGCTCGACCCGCGGATCACCGCGCGGCTGCTGCCGCGGCTGGTGCCCGAGCCGGCGCCCACCCCGCCGCGCCCGGCCGACCTGACCCTGCGCGAGACGCAGGTGCTGCGGCTGCTGGCGGACGGCGAGTCCAACGCGACCATCGGCTGCCGGCTCGGGCTGGCCGAGGCGACGGTGAAGAAGTACGTCTCGGCCCTGCTGGTGAAGCTGGGCACGGAGAACCGGGTGCAGGCGGCGCTGCTCGCGCAGAGCTGGGGCGCCTGATG
>NZ_JBHSQK010000099.1:0-8177 GCF_042658055.1 Pseudonocardia lutea | reverse complement strand
CCGCGTTCGGGGCGGCGTTGCGGCGGGGCGGGCCGGCGTGGCGGCTCGGGGCCGAGGTCCTCGCCGTCGGGCTGCCGGCGGTGTTCGTGCTGCTCGGCGCCCCCGGTCCGACCGCCCGGTCGGTCACGGCCGGTCTGGTCGGCTGCGCGCTGCTCCCGCTGCGACACGTCCGGCCGTGGCTCGCCGTCGTCGGGTCGCTGTGGGCGATCTGGGGCGGCCTCGGCTGGCCCGCGCAGATCGTCGCGCTGTTCGTGCTCGGCCGCCGGACGCGGCTCGCCGCGACGGTGCCGTGGCTGGTCCTGGTCGTGGCCGCCGCAGTGGTGCCGGTGCTGGCGCGCGAGGTGCTGAGCTGGCAGTCCGTGGTCCTCACCGTGGTGTTCGCCGTGCTGTCGGCCGGCAGCCCGCTCGGCTTCGGCCTGCTCACGGCCACCCGTGAGCGGCTGACGGCGAGCCTGCGCGAGCTGGAGGACGCCCGCGAGGCCGCCCTCACCGCCCGGGAGAGCGCGGCGCGCGCCGAGGAACGGGCGCGGATCGGCCGCGAGGTGCACGACGCCGTCGGCCACCACGCCACGCTCATCGCCGTCGGCGCGGCGGCGCTGTCCGCGTCGACCGGGGAGGAGCGGACCCGCGAGGCCGCCGACCTGCTGCGGACGCACGCCAAGGAGGCGCTGTCGGAGATGCGCAGCGCACTCGGGCTGGTCGGGTCCGCCCCCGCGGGTGCCGCCGGGATCGGCGAGCTCGTGGACCGGGCCCGCGAGACCGGGCTCGACGTCGATCTCGTCGCCCTCGGCACCGCCCGCGCCCTCCCGGTGGCGCCGGACCAGGCCGTCTACCGGGTGGTCCAGGAGGCGCTGACCAACGCCGCCCGGCACAGCCCGGGCTCCACCGTGCGGGTCGAGCTCGACTGGCGGGCCGCGGACCGGATCCGGGTCGAGGTGCGCAACGGGCCGGCGCGCCGCCCCGTGCGCGGCACCTTCGGCGGCGGGGGAGCCGGCCTCGCCGGGCTCGGCGAGCGTGTGGCGGCCGTGGGCGGGGATCTGGTTGACGGGCCGGAGGACGGCGGGTTCCGGGTGCGGGCCGTCCTGCCCCTGGCCCCCGAGACCCCGCCGCACGGGCAGCCTCGGGTGGCGTCCGGACCGCCCACCTCGGCGCGGCCGTCGCACGAGCTCCAGGTCAGGCAGGGGTTACCCACGGGTACCTACGAAAGTCGCCTCCACGGGGCGACCGAGGGCGGTGGTGCCGCCGGTCCGCCCGGACGACACTGATCGGGACCGGCGCGGTGGTGCCCCACCGTGTGGCCCCCGGGGAGTTCGTTCGCGGACGAGTTGGGGGAGCGAGGTCCGGGTCGGTGCAGGGAGTCGATCGGTGGTGCGGTAGGCTGATCGAGCCCTCACGGGGGCGGCCGGGACGTGGCGCAGCTTGGTAGCGCACTTGACTGGGGGTCAAGGGGTCGCAGGTTCAAATCCTGTCGTCCCGACGGTCGACGGAGGCCGGTGTCCACTCGACGGGGACACCGGCCTTCGTCGTTCTCGGCCGCGGATTCGGGTCGTCGGCCTCCTGCCGTGCGGCGGCGATCATGATCGTGCCGCTCGGTGACGGAGATCATGCACCCCGGGGGTCCTGCCCGGCGCCGCCCCGGAGGGCGGCGCCTGTCGCGGATCAGACGTGCTCGGTCCCGGACATGTGGTGCGACCCCTCCATGCCGCGGTGCACCTCGTGACCACGGTCCTCGGTCCGACCCTGGTCGTAGCGGTCGTGCTCGAAGCGGACGTCCTGGTGCTCGAACCGCTGCTGGTCGTACGAGTGCTGGTCGTCGCGGTGCTGGTCGTCGCGGTGCTGGCCGTCGCGGTGCTCGTCCCGGTTCCGGTGCTCGTCCCGGTCGCGGTACTCGTCGCGAGCGCGGTTCTCGCCGCCGTCACGCCGGGTGCCCTCGAAGTGCCGGCCCTGCTCTTCGCGGTGCTCCTCCCGGCCGCGGTACTCCTCGCGGTTCCGGTGCTCCTCGCGGTTCCGGTGCTCCTCGCGCCCGCGACCCTCTTCCCGGCCGCGGTACTCCTCGCGGTTCCGGTGCTCCTCGCGCCCGCGACCCTCTTCCCGGCCGCGGTGCTCCTCGCGGTTCCGGTGCTCCTCGCGCCCGCGACCCTCTTCCCGGCCGCGGTACTCCTCGCGGTTCCGGTGCTCCTCGCGCCCGCGACCCTCTTCCCGGCCGCGGTGCTCCTCGCGGTTCCGGTGCTCCTCGCGCCCGCGACCCTCTTCCCGGCCGCGGTACTCCTCGCGGTTCCGGTGCTCCTCGCGCCCGCGACCCTCTTCCCGGCCGCGGTGCTCCTCGCGGTTCCGGTGCTCCTCGCGCCCGCGACCCTCTTCCCGGCCGCGGTACTCCTCGCGGTTCCGGTGCTCCTCGCGCCCGCGACCCTCTTCCCGGCCGCGGTGCTCCTCGCGGTTCCGGTGCTCCTCGCGCCCGCGACCCTCTTCCCGGCCGCGGTACTCCTCGCGGTTCCGGTGCTCCTCGCGCCCGCGACCCTCTTCCCGGCCGCGGTACTCCTCGCGGTTCCGGTGCTCCTCGCGCCCGCGACCCTCCTCGCGCCCGCGACCCTCCTCGCGCCCGCGGTACTCCTCGCGCCCGCGGTGCTCCCCGCGGTCGCGGTGCTCCTCCCGCTCCCGCTCGCGGTGCTCCTCGCGGCGGTGCTCCTCCCGCTCCCGCTCGCGGTGCTCCTCGCGGCGGTGCTCCTCGCGGCGGTGCTCCTCGCGCTCACGGTTCTCCTGGCGGCGGTGCTCCTCGCGCCCCCGCTGCTCCCGCTCCTCACGCCCGAAGACGTCCCCGCTGCGGGTGTGCTCGCGCGTGCTCCGGTCGGCCATGACGGTGCGGTGTGCCCGCTGCTCACGCCCGAAGACGTCCCCGCTGCGGGTGTGCTCACCCATGCTCTGGGCACCCGGAGCAGTGGGGTAGCCCACGGCGGTCGTGGCAGCGCCGAGCGCGGCATCCTGGCTGGTCGCGGTGCGGTCGTCGGTGGGGGTCCTGGCTGCGTCCATCGGATCTCTCCTCCTCGGTTCCCGGGGCGTCTCCCCGGTGACTCAAGGGTGGGCGTCACCGGGTGCTCGCACCGTCGGTCGACCGAACCCTCGGCCGGAGGGTCCTGTTGTCCCCCGATCGACGGACGCGTGCCGAGCGCCGGCGGGTCCTCGGTCTTCACACCAGCACGACCGATTCGAGCTCGTCGGCACACCTCCGCGCCCGCCGGCGTCCGGGGACGCCGCGGCCGTCCTTGCCGCTCTGCCCGGGTGCCCAGCAGACTCGCCCCACGCTCCTCGCGACCACGGGAAGGGGCGAAGGCGTGGAGGAGGCACTGTCCGTCCGGCTCCTGGGCGGGTTCGCGGTCGGCATCGGCACCCGGACCGTCGATGACGGCCTGTGACGGCTGCGCAGGACCGCACCTGCACCCGGGTGAAGCGCCGCTACGACCCGACCAACCTGTTCCGGCTCAACCAGAACATCACGCCGTAGGGCGCGGGGTCGCAGCGGTCGCGGAGGGGTCGGCCGCCGCGTGGGCCGCGGGTTCGCGGAGGTCGTCCACGTAGCGGGTCACGCGGAACCCGTTGGGGGAGAGGGCGACGCACAGATAGTTGTCGCGGTTGACGTCGGTGGCCCTGACGTGATCGGCCGTGGCCGGTGGCTCGATCATGCGCAGCACCTCGGGGATGGTCATCAGCTTCCAGCCCGCGGGGCAGCTCGCCTGGGTCTCCACAGCCGAGGCCGCGAGCCTCACCTGGTGCTGCGGGATCGGCGCAGCGGTGATCCAGGCGGAGGCGCCGACGAGCACCGCGACCACCGGGCCCACCGATCGAACGGCGACCGAGCGGGACCGCGGAAGCCCGGCCGCCGATCCGTGACGGAGCCGGGGGATCTCGTCCTGTGCACTCATCGCCGCCGTCCTCGCAGGGCTCGGCGCACCACGCTAGTCCCGGCGTCGGGCGATGACCGTACGTACCTCTGCCTACGCCGGTCGGACGCGTCGTGCCGCTGCCCGTCGGCCGCCCCCGCCCGGGCGGCGGACGGCGCGTGCTGGACTCCGCCGGTCAGCCCAGGAACTCCTCCGCGCCCAGGTCGAGGGCGTGGGTGAGGTGCCGCTCGGCCATCGTCGCGAACATCCGGCGGCCCCGGTCGTCCACACCCACCAGCATCGACGCCCCGATCGTCATGCCGACCCCGCACAAGGTCGCGCGGCGGTGGTCCTCCCGCAGCCGGTCGAGCGGGTAGTCCACACCGAGGGCGGTGAGCTCGCGGTGGTACCCGGCCAGCAACGTGTCCTCGTGGGCGCGCCGGTCGGCCACGGTGAGGCTCGCGCCGAGCAGGTAGGCGACGTCGCTCGCCGCGCTCGCCTGCCCCACCGTCTGCCAGTCGACGACCGCCGGGCGCCCCGGGCCGAACAGCACGTTGTCGATGCGCAGGTCCCCGTGGGCGAGGCAGCGCGGGGCGGTGTCCTGCTCGGCCCAGGCCGGCAGGGCGCGGACGAAACGGGCGCCGAGCTCGGCGCCACCCGCCGGCAGCACCGACCCGTACCCGGCGAGGAAGCCCGGCCAGAGCTGCGTGAGCAGGGCGCCGGTGCCCTCCCGTTCGGCGCGCGGCCGGCGCAGCCACCCCTCGGCGTCGAGCCGCGGATCGCCCCAGTGGGCGGCGTGCAGCCGGGCCGCCTCCGCCAGCACCGCGGCGACCTCGTCGGGCGTGCAGCCGGCGAGCTGGTCGCCCTGGCGGGCCGGGGCGAGATCGGCGAGCAGCAGCGTGAAGTCACCGGTCGCCTCGTCGATCGTCGCGAGGTGGCAGACCGGCAACCGCAGCCCGGCCCCGCCGGCGAGGCGCTGGTAGAAGCGCACCTCGCGCAGGTACTCGCCGCCGGTGCGGCCCCGTTCGCGGCTCTTCGGGTCCGGCGACGGGAACTTCCCGACGACCGTCGCGGGCCCCGCGCCCGGCTCGTCCCACGTCAGGTGGAACCGCACGCTCTGCCCGACCAGGCCGGTCCCGATCCGCTCCGCGCGCACCTGCGTGACCCGCGCGCCGGCGCCGAGCACGTCGCTCAGCCACCCGGGGGTGACGGCGGCGGGATCGGCGAGCGGGGCGGGGAGCTCGGCGGTGCTCACCGCGCGCCCGGGGCGTCGAAGGCGCCGGTGAAACCCGACGGGCGGTGCGGCCCGATGGCCAGGTGCTCGAACACCCCGACCCCGGTGCGGCCGTCGCTGTCCACCCGCACCAGCTGCTGCACGTGCACGTTCTCCGGCGCCGCCGGGTCCAGGTCCGCGGTCCGCCACTCCGAGCCGCCGGTCTCGTGCTCGCCGTGCCACACCCCGTGCGCCCACGCCGGGTGGAAGTAGCCGATGCCGCGCATCCGGAAGGTCAGCAGCGGGGTGAGGCGGGTGGTCCGTTCCTTGCCGTCCCAGCCCGCCGTCCGCAGCGTGGCCCCGCGGGCGAGCCGGGCACCGGGCTCCCACTCGATCTCGACGTCCGCGGTGCGGGCGTGGTCGAGCCGGGTGGCCTCGTCGGCGCCGGGCAGCAACGGCACCACGCAGGCGCTCTCGTAGACGTGCCGGCCCTCGGCGTCGTCGACCAGGGCGAGGTGGGTGCAGTGGTCGTCGAGGTGCAGCGGGGCCCAGACCCAGAAGAACTGCGGCGGCTCCGCGGGCGGTGCCCCGCCGGGCGGCTCGCCGACGGCCCGGACGCCCCACGACCGGTCGCGCGTCCCCGGCGTCCCGGCGCAGGTCAGCTCCGCGTCGCCGCCGCGGAAGCGGCCCTCCCAGGTGCCCCACTGCGTCAGCCGGGTGTAGTCCATCGTCGCGGTCACGCCGGTGTGCCGGATGATGCGCGGCTCCTCGACGGCCGGGGTGCGGGCGCGGAACACGAGGTCGGCGGCGAGCCCCTGCTCGGGCGCGTCGACCCGGACGCGCAGCACCCGGAGCGGCTCGACCACCTCGACGGCGATCGGCCCGACGGAGGTCGCCGCCGCCCGGTCGAGCGGGGCGCGGGCCGAGGAGTGGACCGACCGCTGCACCCCCGCGTGGAGCACGCTGAACGACGCGTCGACCACCCGCCGGTTCGGGTACAGGCCGAGCGCGACGGCGAAGAAGAAGCCCCCCTCGGGGTCGTAGCCGTTGAAGAAGTACCGGTCGTAGTAGTTCCGGTCGCCCGTGCCGGGCACCGCGACCGGCTCGGCCGTCTGGTGCAGCGGGTAGTCGTCGAACGTCGTGATCACGCGAGCCGCCTTTCCCCACCGCACCGTTGCGGCGTGCCCGTCGGACGCTACGAGCCGCGCCACCCGTGGTCAAACACCTGCATCAACGGGTCTTCTCCGGCCGGGTCGCGCCGGATACCGTCGATCACGTGCCGACGACGTCACCCTTCGTTGACCTGCTGAACCCCGAGGCGTTCGCCGGGGGCCACCCGCACGAGCAGTACCGCTGGCTGCGCGAGCACGATCCGGTGCACCGGCACGCCGAACCGGACGGACCCGGCTTCTGGGCCCTGACCCGGCACGCCGACGTGCGGGCGGTCGGCCGCGACGCGGAGACCTTCTCCTCCGAACCGACGATCATGATCGCGGACCCGGTCGAGCCGGGCGACGGTGTGCACAAGATGATGCTGATGGCCGACGGCGCGGACCACACGCGATTGCGGCGCATCGCGGCCGGGGACTTCGTGCCGCGAGCCGCCCGCCTGCTGCGACCGCGGATCGCGGAGCTGGCGCGGGAGATCGTGGGCGCGGTCGAGGGGCGGGGGGAGTGCGACCTGGTGACCGACCTCGCGGGGCTGATGCCCTCGTACGTGATCGCCGAGCTGCTCGACATCCCGCACGCCGACGGCGTGGCCCTCTACGACCTCACCGAGGCCATCCACGCCAGCCCGGAGGACGGGCGGGCCGGGCCGACCGGCGCCGAGGCCGTCCAGCTGATGTTCGCGCACGCGCACGCGCTGTGGGAGCGCAAGCGCGCGCACCCCGGCGACGACCTGGCGAGCCGGATCGTGCACGCCTCGACCGGTGACCGGCCGCTCGACGAGCTGGACTTCGCGCTCTACTTCCTCCTGCTGATCGACGCCGGCGGGGACACGACCCGCAACCTCGTCGCCGGGGGCATGGACGCGCTGTTCGCACACCCCGATCAGCTCGCGGCGCTGCGCGCCGACCCGGACGGGCTGATGCCGACCGCCGTCGAGGAGCTGCTGCGCTGGGTGAGCCCGGTCGTCCACATGCGCCGGCGGGCCACTCGCGACACGGTGCTCGGCGGGCGGGAGATCGCCGCCGGGGACAAGGTCGTCCTCTACTACGGCGCGGCCAACCGGGATCCCGCCCGGTTCCCCGACCCCGAGCGGCTGGACCTGCGCCGCACACCGAACGACCATCTCGCCTTCGGCGGCGGACCGCACTTCTGCCTGGGCGCGCACGTCGGCCGGCTGGAGATCGCCGCGATGCTCCGGGAGATCCTCGCGCTGCCCGGGCTCGAGCCGGCCGGCCCGGTGGAGTGGCAGCGCTCGACCTTCATCACCGGTCCGCGGCGGATGCCCGTGCGGTTCGCCCCGCGCTGATCGGCCGGGGTCGGGCGGGACCGGGCGCCGTCCACGCGTCCGGGCACGGCAGAGGCGCCGGACGACCGGGGGGCGTCCCGTGCGTCCGGCGCCTGCCTGGCTGCCTGGCGAGCATCTCGACAGACACCACCTCCTCACCGGTGTTCCGGCGACCCCCGGCTCGGCCGCTCGGTAGCACCCAGAGTGGCTCCGCCACCCGCGGCCGCGACTCGGCCCGGCGACGCCAAACCGGTCCGCGGGCCTCGCCCCCGCGGGACGGGGCCAGGCGGCCGACCCGGGCGTAAGGGCCCCGCGGCCGCGCATGGATCGCCGGCCCGGGGGTAGACGCGGGGGCCGTGCTGGTGAGGAGACGCGAGATGCCAGGCTGCCGGACCGAGCGCGCGTTGCGCCGCGAGAACGCGAGCCTCCGTCGACTCCTCTCCCTGTCCTCCGCCCTGGCGGAACTGCGCGAGGAGGGCGAGATCGTGGCCCGGGCGACGGCCGCGGTCGAGGCCCTGACCTCGTGCACCGTGGTCGCCGCGCCGTCCGCCGACGGGTGCGCGGCCGTCCGCTCCCCGGGCGGCCGCGGCCCCGGACCGGGCCCGGCCGCGCGCCTGGCCCAGCTCGACGGCGC
>NZ_JBHSQK010000098.1:1237-16619 GCF_042658055.1 Pseudonocardia lutea | reverse complement strand
CGACGCCGCGCTGGCCGTGTGGGCGGGCGTGCTCGCCGAGGCGACGGGCCGGGACGTGCGCGACGAGCCGGCGGCCGGCGCCGCGGGTGGGCTCGGCGCGGCGTTGCTGGCGCTCGGGGCGCGCCGGGAGTCCGGGGCGGGCCTGGTCCGCCGGCTGCTGGGGCTGGACGAGGCGCTCGACGCCGTCGCCGCCGAGGGCGGGCTCGCCGTCACGGGCGAGGGGAGTTTCGACTGGCAGTCCCTGCGCGGGAAGCTGGTCACCGCGGTGGCCGGCGCGGCGGCCGAGCGGGGCGTGCCGTGCGTGGTCCTGGCCGGGCAGGTGAGCGTCGGGCGGCGGGAGGCGGCCGCGGCGGGGGTCGACGCCGCCTACTCGGTGTCCGAGCACGCCGGCGGGATCGAGGCCTCCCTGGCCGACCCGGCCGGCACGCTGTCGGCCCTCGCCGAGCACGTCGCGCGCAGGTGGGGCGGGTCCCGCGGGGACCGGTGAGCCGGATCACCCGCCCGGTGGGCCCCGGATTCCCGCAGGCCCCGGAGGGTGCCGTCGGCAGGGCCTACTATGGGTCGTGGCACGACTCCCGGGAACGCCGGGAACAGTTCCGCCACGTGCGCTGTTGGGAGAGTTCATGACCGTCGAGAACACCGTCGAGGCCGGCACCGTCGAGGAGACCCACGGCGTCGAGCTGACCGACAACGCCGCCCTCAAGGCGCGCTCCCTGCTCGAGCAGGAGGGCCGCGACGACATGCACCTGCGTATCGCCGTGCAGCCCGGTGGCTGCGCCGGTCTGCGCTACCAGCTCTTCTTCGACGACCGTTCGCTCGACGGCGACCTGTTCCGCGAGTTCCACGGGCTCAAGGTCGGCGTGGACCGGATGAGCGCGCCGTACCTGCAGGGTGCGGTCATCGACTTCGTCGACACGATCGAGAAGCAGGGCTTCACCATCGACAACCCGAACGCGGGCGGCTCCTGCGCCTGCGGCGACTCGTTCAACTGAGTCCCGGCGTCACGGACCCCCGGGCGGCGGAGAGCACCTCCTCCACCCGGGGTTTGGTCGTGTCTGACGTAAGGTGACCCGACGTGCGCATCGTCGTCACCGGATCCCTCGCCACGGACCACCTCATGCACTTCCCGGGGAGGTTCGCGGACCAGCTCGTCGCCGAGCAGCTCGACCGGGTGTCGCTGTCGTTCCTGGTCGACGAGCTGACCATCAAGCGGGGCGGCGTCGCCGGCAACATCGCCTACGCGCTCGGCGTGCTCGGGCAGTCGCCGGTGCTGGTCGGGGCGGTGGGCGCGGACTTCGCCGACTACCGCTCCTGGCTGGAGCGGCACGGCGTGGACACCAGTGGCGTGCACGTGTTCGACGACGTCCACACCGCCCGGTTCGTCTGCACCACGGACGACGACATGCGCCAGATCGCCTCCTTCTACGCCGGGGCCATGGCCCGGGCCCGGCTGATCGAGCTGCAGCCCGTCGCGGAGCGGGTCGGCGGGGTGGACCTGGTGCTGGTCGGCGCCAACGACCCCGAGGCGATGCTGCGGCACACCGAGGAGTGCCGGCAGCGCGGCTACGCCTTCGCCGCGGACCCCTCGCAGCAGCTCGCCCGGATGGACGGCCCGCAGATCCGGAGGCTCGTCGAGGGCGCGCAGTACCTGCTGACGAACGACTACGAGTGGGAGCTGCTGCTCAGGAAGACCGGCTGGACGCCCGAGCAGGTCGGGGAGCGGGTCGGCACCCGGATCACGACCCTCGGCGAGAAGGGCGTGCAGATCGTGGGGCGGGACGGGGTCGCGCTCGAGGTCGGGGTGGTGCCGGAGACCGCGAAGGTCGACCCGACGGGCGTCGGCGACGCCTTCCGCGCGGGCTTCCTCGCCGGCACCGCGCAGGGCCTGTCGCTGGAGCGCGCCGCTCAGCTCGGCTCGCTGGTCGCGGTGCTGGTGCTGGAGACGGACGGGCCGCAGGAGTGGCGCTGGGACCGGGGGAGCGCCCTCGGCCGCCTGCAGCAGGCCTACGGCCCCGACGCCGCCGCGGAGATCGCCCGCGCCCTCCCCGCCTGACGACGCGGAACGTCCGCGGGTCGGCACCTCCCCGCCACCGGACGACACCTCCCGCTCGTCCGGGACGCGTGTCTCGGTCGCCGGGAGGTGCCGACTCGCGGGCTACAGGGTGACGGGGTAGGTGGGTTCCGGGATCTCCGGGGTGATCCGGCGCTCCACGAAGATCCCGTACCAGATCAGGAACACCAGCAGCGTCCAGATCCGGCGGCTGTGGTCGACGGGGCCCTCGCGGTGGGCGTCGAGCATCGTCTCGACCGCGGGCAGGTCGACCAGGTGGCCGGCCCCGGAGTCGCGGATGATGTCGCGGGCCCAGGTGTACATCTCGTCGCGCAGCCAGTGCCGGATCGGCACGGGGAAGCCCAGCTTGCGCCGGTTCAGCACGTGCGACGGCACGATCTGGGCCAGCGCCCCGCGCAGCGCGTACTTGGTGGTGCCGCTCGCGCCGCCGGTGATCTTCTGCGCCAGCGGCAGGGCCGAGGCGATCCGGAAGACCTCCGGGTCGAGGAACGGCACCCGCAGCTCCAGCGAGTTGGCCATGGTCATCTTGTCGGCCTTGACCAGGATGTCGCCGCGCAGCCAGGTGAAGAGGTCGACGTGCTGCATCCGCGCGACCGGGTCCCACTTCTCGGACGCGGCGTAGTGCGCGGCGGTGACGTCGGTGTGCGAGACGCGCGGGTCGTACTGGCGCAGGATCTCGTGCAGCTGGTCGTCCCGGAAGATCCGGGCGTTGCCGTAGTAGCGCTCCTCGAGCCGCAGCGAGCCCCGGCGCAGCAGGTCCTTGCCCCGCATGCCCTCCGGCAGCCGGCGCGACGCCCGGCCGAGCAGCGGCCGCAGCGTGCCCGGCACCTTCTCGAACGGCGCGAGCGACAGCGGCTCGCGGTAGATCGTGTAGCCGCCGAAGAGCTCGTCGGCGCCCTCGCCGGACAGCACCACCTTGACGTGCTGGCGGGCCTCGCGGGCGATGAACCACAGCGGGACGAGCGCCGGGTCGGCCACCGGGTCGTCGAGGTACCAGACGATGAGGGGCAGCGCCTCCATCATCTCGTCCGGCTTCACGGTCCGCACGACGTGCCGGACGCCGATCGCGGCCGCGGACTCGGCGGCGACGTCGACCTCCGAGTAGCCCTCGCGCTCGAAGCCCGTGGTGAAGGTGATCAGGTCCGGGTTGTGCTCCTTGGCCAGCGCCGCGATGGCCGTGGAGTCGATGCCCCCCGAGAGGAACGCGCCCACCGTGACGTCGGCGCGCATGTGCTTGGCCACCGAGTCCCGCAGCACCTCGGTGATCTCGCCGTGCACGATCGCCTCGGCCTCGGCGCTGGCCGGGGCGTGGGAGGGCAGCGACACGAACTGCGGGTGGAAGTAGCGGTGGTGCACGGGCTGCTGCCCGGCCCTCACCGTCACGTAGGTCCCGGACTCCACGCGCCCGATCGCGCGGTGCAGCGTCTCGGGCTCCGGGACGTACTGCAGGATCAGGTAGTGCTGCAGCGCGGCCGGGTCCAGCTCGTCCGACCCGGCGATGCCCAGCTCCGGGGCCAGCTCCAGGAGGCTCTTCTTCTCGCTGGCGAAGGCGACGCCGGTCGGCCCGGACGCGAGGAACAGCGGCTTGATGCCGAACGGGTCCCGCGCGACGAACAGCTGCCGCTCCTCGGCGTCCCAGATCGCGAAGGCGAACATGCCGCGCAGCCGCGTGACGGCCTCGGGGCCCCACTGGTGGTAGGCCGCGACGATCGCCTCGGTGTCGCCCTCGGTCGCGAACTCCGCGCCCAGCCCGGCGAGCTCCTCGCGCAGCTCCAGGTAGTTGTAGATCTCGCCGTTGAAGACGATCGTGTACCGCCACCCTCGGGGGGCTCCGCCCCCCGGGTCCTCCCCGGACGGCATGTGCGCGCCCGACGGGTCCCAGTGCAGCGGCTGGTGGGAGCCCGCCACGTCGATGATGGACAGCCGGTTGAAGCCCAGCACCACGTCGTCGTCGTTCCAGGTGCCGCTCTCGTCCGGCCCGCGGTGCCGAGCGCACCTCAGGGCGCCGGCGATGGCCTCGGTCCGGTCGGCCGCGTCAGCCCCGGCGGTCAGCAGTCCCAGCAGTCCGCACACGGTGAGCAAGTATGGCGGTCCCGGACCGGGGACCCCCGGACGGGTCACGCACGCCCGCGCGAACCCCCGGGGGCGCGTGGGGCCGATCTGCTCGGCTAGTCTCTACGCGTGGTCGAAGGTCCGCCCCGCCCCCGGTGCGCGGGCCCACGGCCCGACCGGTCGGGCCCCGCGGGGTTTGCGCTGGTCGGAACGAGGAACGGTGTGGTGGGAGCACCACGCGGACGAGGGGAAGGCGGCGGGCAGTGAGCCGATCGGAGCGCGGCGGCACGACCGTGCGTGGCCGCACCGGGTACGTCCGGGCGGCGAAGCTCGGCGGTCTCGGGCTGCTGACGATTCCGCTCCTGGCCGGGTGCTCGGTCCAGGACGTCATCCGCTTCGGGTGGCCGGTGGGCGTCACGCCCGAGTCGGAGCAGATGCGCCACCTGTGGACCTGGTCGGCCATCGCGGCGCTCATCGTGGGCGTGATCACCTGGGGCGCCATGTTCTGGGCGGTGGCCTTCCACCGCAAGAAGAAGGGCGACGACGAGTCGGTCCCGCGCCAGACCCAGTACAACCTGCCGGTCGAGATCGTCTTCACGGTGATCCCGACGATCATCGTGGCGGTGCTCTTCGGCTTCACCGTCGCCGTGCAGCAGTACGTCGACAAGGACAAGCCGACGGACGTACGGGTCGACGTGACCGCCTTCCAGTGGAACTGGGCCTTCCGCTACCCGGGCCAGATCGCGGCGAACGGCCAGCCCGTGGAGACCATCGGGACCTCGAACACCATCCCGATCCTGGTCCTGCCGACGGACCGCTCGATCGAGTTCACCATCGCGTCGAACGACGTGATCCACAGCTTCTTCGTGCCGGAGTTCCTCTTCAAGCGGGACGTCTTCCCGATCCCGGAGAAGAACGACACGGACAACACCTTCGTGATCGACCGGATCGACCAGCAGGGCGCGTTCGTCGGCCGCTGCGCCGAGCTGTGCGGTACCTACCACGCCTCGATGAACTTCGAGGTCCGCGCGCTCAGCCCGGACCTGTACGACCGGTACCTCGCGCTGCGCAAGCAGAACAACCCGGCCACCGGCGTGCCGTACTCCGCGCAGGAGGCGCTGGCCTCGCTGAACTGTGGCCAGTGGTGCGCCCCGGAGGCGATCACGACCCGTCCGTTCACCGACCGCGGGCAGATCGCCCAGGCCGAGGCCCAGCCCGTCGCGGCCGGGAAGTGAGGGAGGACCAGCGATGAAGGTCGAGTCCCGGATCTTCGAGATCACCACCGCGTTCTTCTTCATCGCGGCGATCGTCTACACGATCCTGACGCACGAGGCCGTCGGCATCGCCGCGCTGTTCCTCACGGGCGGCCTGTCGCTGATCATCGGCACGTACTTCCGGTTCGTGTCCCGGCGGCTCGAGGAGCGGCCCGAGGACAACCCGGAGGCCGAGGTCTCCGACGGTGCCGGCGAGGTCGGCTTCTTCTCGCCGGGCAGCTACTGGCCCATCGCCGTGGCCGCCTGCGCCGCGCTGGTCGGTGTCGGCCTGGCGTTCTTCTTCTGGTGGCTGATCGTGATCGCCGGCGTGATGCTGCTGATCGCCGTGGGCGGGCTGGTGTTCGAGTACCACATCCGGCCCGCGGACCACTGAGTCCCTGATCCACCTGAGTCGCACCTGATCCGCACCTGATCCGCACGGACGGCGCCGGACCCCTCCGGATCCGGCGCCGTCGGCGTTCTCACCCCGGTTCAGAGCGTGCGGTGCATGATGTGCAGCCCGACCAGCCCGTCCGTCGGGTGTCGGAAGGCCTCGGGAACGGTGCCGACGATCGCGAAGCCGAGGGACTCCCACAGCCCGACGGCCCGGACGTTCGACGCGACGACCGCCGAGAACTGCATGGCCCGGTAGCCGCGGCGGCGCGCCTCGTCGAGCGTGTGCTCGGCGAGCGCGCGGCCGATGCCGCCACCCGCCCGGTCCGGGTCGACCATGAACCCGGCGTTGGCGACGTGATCGCCGAGACCGGGCTGCACGGGCTTGAGCAGGGCCGTGCCCACGACCAGCCCGTCCCGTTCGGCGACGAGCGTGACCGCGGGCGGCGGGGGCATCCACAGGGCATGGGCCTCCTCCTCGGGGGTCCCCGGGTCCCAGGTGTACGTGTCGCCGGCGGCGACGACGCGGTGCCAGATCGGCCAGATCGCGGGCCAGTCCTCCCGGCCCGCGACCCGGAAGGTCACGTCAGCCACGGGCCGCCGCACCCAGCGCGTCGCGCGCGATGATGACCTGCTGGATCTGGCTGGTGCCCTCGTAGATCCGGAAGAGCCGGACGTCGCGGTAGAACCGCTCGACCGCCACGCCGCGCATGTACCCGGCGCCGCCGTGCACCTGCACCGCCCGGTCGGCCACCCGGCCCACCATCTCCGAGCAGAAGTACTTCGCGGCGGCGGGACCGGCGATCCTGTCCGTGCCGGCGTCGAACGCCCGCGCGGTCTCCAGCACCAGGGCGCGGCCGGCGTGGTAGTCGGTGACCGAGTCGGCGACGAGGCCCTGGATCAGCTGGAAGCGGGCGATCGGCGCGCCGCCCTGCTCCCGGGTCTTCGCGAACTCGGTGGTCTCGTGGACCAGCCGGGCGGCCATGCCCGCGCACACCGCGGCGATGTGCAGCCGGCCGTGCGCCAGGCACTTCGCGGCGATCCGGAAGCCCTGGTCGACACCCTGCTCGCCGCCGACCACGGCATCGGCCGGGACGCGGACGTCGTCCAGGTGGACGTCGGCGGTCCAGGCGCCGGACTGCCCCATCTTCTTGTCCTTGGGCCCGATCGAGAGCCCCGGCGTGCCCTTCGGCACCAGGAAGGTGGAGATCCCGCGGTTGCCCTGGGCCTCGGGGTTGGTCCGGGCGAACACCATGATCACGTCGGCGACGGGGGAGTTGGTGATGTACCGCTTCGAGCCGTTGATCACCCAGCCGTCGCCGTCCCGCCTGGCCGTGGTGGCCAGTGCCGACGGGTCGGAGCCGGCGTCGGCCTCGGTCAGCCCGAACGACGCCGTGACCTCGCCCGACGCCAGCCGGGGCAGCCAGGCCTTCTTCTGCTCCTCGGTGGCGCCCTCCAGCAGCACGTGCCCGGCGATGCCGTTGTTCGTGCCGAACAGCGACCGCAGCGCGGGGGTGGTCCAGCCCAGCTCCATGGCCAGCTGCACCTCCTCGTACGCGGAGAGCCCCAGCCCGCCGTACTCCTCCGGGATGGTGAAGCCGTAGAGGCCCATCTCCTTGCACTGCGTGACGATCCGCTCGGGGATCACGTCCTGCTCGTCGATCTGCTCCTCGAGCGGGACGACCTCCGTGCGGATGAAGTCCCGCACCGAGTCCAGGACGTGCCTCAGGTCGTCGGCGTCCACGACTGCTCCTCTCACTCGCTCGCTACCGGACGGTAGCTCAGCGCACCCGGGCGAGGACGAACCCGTCGTACCCCTTGGCGCCCACCGTCTGCAGTGCCGTCGCCTGCACCCGGTCCTCCCGCTCCAGCGCGGCGAACATCCGGCGCGTGCCGTCGACCTGCGGGTCTCCTCCCGCCAGGATCCGCCCGCCGCGGACCACGTTGTCGACGACGATCACGGTGCCGGGTCGGCCGAGCCGGATCGCGTGGTCGAGGTAGGCGGCGTTGTTCTGCTTGTCGGCGTCGACGAACACGAGGTCGAAGGGGCCCTCGAGGGTGGGCAGGGTGTCGAGGGCCGGCCCGACCCGGATGTCGACCTGGTCGGCGAGGCCGGCGTGCTCGAGGTTCGCCCGCGCGACGGCGGCGTGCTCCGGCGAGTACTCGCAGGTCACGAGCCTGCCGTCGGCGGGGAGGGCGCGGGCGAGCTCGATCGTGGAGTAGCCGCCGAGCGTGCCGATCTCGAGGATGCGGCGGGCGCCGGCGAGCCGGGCGAGCAGGTGCAGGAAGCGGCCCTGGGCGGGGGAGACGTCGATCGGCGGCAGGCCGGCCTCGGCGTTGCGCGCGAGCGCCGCGGCGAGCACGGGGTCCTCGGGCAGGAGGGCGCCCTCCAAGTAGCGGTCGACCTCGCGCCAGACCTCGCCGGGCGCAGTGCTGTCGCTCATCCCCCCACCCTGGCCCTCCGAGGGGTCGCCGGCCAGGTGATCGGCGTCGCGGACGGCCACCGTGTCGGGTCGGACACGGCCCGCGGTGGGGGCGCTGCGCACCGCCTAGGGTGCGAGGCATGTCCGAGGCGAACGATCCGGGGTCCGCGGGGCGGGTCGCGGCCGGGGAGCGGGTCGTGTTCGACGGCGCCGCCGGCAAGCTGGTCGGCGACCGCTGGGCCCCGGCGGCCGAGCGGCGGGGACCGGCGCTGCTGCTGCACGGCGGCGGCCAGACGCGGCACTCGTGGTTCCGCACCGCCGCGGCACTGGCCGCGGCGGGCTGGGACGCGGTGGCCCTCGACGCCCGCGGGCACGGCGACAGCGACTGGGCGCCCGACGGCGACTACGGCACGGACGCGTTGAACGCCGACCTGCTCGCCGTGGTCGAGCAGATCGGGGAGCCCGCGCTCCTGGTCGGGGCGTCCATGGGCGGGATGACCGCGCTGGTCGCCGAGGGCGAGCACGGCGGGCTCGCCCGCGCCCTCGTGCTCGTCGACATCGTGCCCCGGGTCGAGCCCGACGGCGTCGCGCGGATCATGGCGTTCATGGGCGCGAACCCGGACGGCTTCGCCTCGCTGGAGGAGGTCGCCGAGGCCGTGCGCGCCTACAACCCGCACCGCAGGCGCCCGCCGAACCCGGAGGGCCTGCGCAAGAACGTCCGGCTCCGGGAGGACGGGCGCTGGTACTGGCACTGGGATCCCGCCTTCCTCCGGGTCGGCGACGAGCCCCGCCGCTCGACCACGCACGAGCGCGCCGCGGCGGCCGCCGCCCGCGTCGCCGTGCCGACGCTGCTGGTCCGCGGTGCGCAGTCGGACATCGTGAGCGAGGACGGGGTGCAGGAGCTGCTGCAGCTCATCCCGGGCTCGGTCCACGTCGACGTCTCCGCCACCGGCCACATGGTCGCGGGCGACGACAACGACGTCTTCACCCGCACCGTGCTCGACTTCCTCGACGACAAGCGGGTGTAGGCCGCCGGCCGTCCGGAGCCGCCGCCGGCCTCCTCAGAGGTGGCCGAGCGCCACCCGGGCGATCGCCGTCGCGGCGTCCCGGGTCTGCTGCTCGGTGCCGGAGCCCTGCAGCGAGACGTCGATCGTCGCCGCGCCGTGGCGCACCAGCAGCCCGCCGAGGCCCTCGGGGAAGTCCCGGTCGCTGTAGAAGAACAGCGCCTGGTCGCCGAGGCCCGGCACCGCCACCCCCGGCACGCCCACGGAGCTGCGGGAGGCGGCCGCCTTCGCGTCGAACCGCGTGCCCGCCTCCACACCCACGGTCAGCCCCGGTGCGGCCGTGGAGGCGGAGTAGGCACAGACGCTCCGGGTGGTGCCCGCCGTGGCCGTCGGGTCCGCGAACGCCAGCCCGCTCGCCCGCGCGATCTCCGCCTGCGGGACGAGGTCGCAGGCGTGCGGCAGCGCCCCGCCCGCCCCGGCCGGGTTCGGCTCGCCCGGCGCGATCCCGGCCGAGGGTGCCGCCACGGCAGAGGACGGAGCCGCGGCCGGTGCCGGCGACGGCGACGCCCCCGCCGGCTCCGCGCCGCCGCCGCAGCCGCTGAGCACCGCGAGGGCACCGGCGAGTGCGCACGCGGCGAGCGAGCGGGGGAACGAGCGAGGGAGCGGGCGGGGGAGCGGGCGGGGGAGCGGGCGCAGCGGGAACCGGACGGAACGGACGCGCATCCGGAGAGGGTAGCGACGCTCCGTGGAGCACCCGCCACCGGGAGTGACCCGGAACCACCGAGGCCCCCTGCGTGCCGGTTGCCAGGGCCCGGCGGACGCCCCGGCCCGCAGGGGCGCCCGCCGCCCTCACCCGATCAACGCCAACGGCTCGGGCCGCGGCCGCCGGGACCGCGGAACCCGGGCCGGGAGGGCCGGTTCGGGGACCGCCGCCAGCTCGGGCAGCCGCCGGCCCGCGGCCCGGATCAGCACCGCGGTCCACGTGCGGAACGGGCGCCACGGCTCGGCGATCCTCGCCAGGTCGGCCGCGGTGGCGGGGCCGCCGAGCCCGTAGCCCGCGCCGACCAGGGCGGCCAGCCGCGGCTCCGCGTCGACCAGGGCGTCCTGCACGCCCGAGGCGCGCAGGTGGATCAGGCCGGCCGCGAACTCGCCGATCCCGCTGATCGTGCGCAGCCGGGCCCGCACCTCCGCCGGGTCACCCTCCCGGATCGCCACCGGGTCCAGCAGGCCCTCGACGGCCGCGCGCGCCACCGCGCGCAGCCGCTCCTGCTTCAGCTCGGGCAGGCCCGGCAGCCGGTCCGCCGCCAGCAGCTGCTCGGGGGTCGGCACCGCCGCGAGCGCGACGCCCGCCACCTCGACCACCCGGCCGAACTCCCGGGACAGCCGCTCGCGCGCCGCCAGCGCCTGCCTGCGCCCCCAGCGCTGCGTGATCACGCACCAGAGCGCCGCCTCGTAGGGCGAGGCGAACAGCACCGGCCGCAGGCCGGGCGCGGCCGCCCGGATCCGCCCGATCAGCGGGTCCCGTTCGCCGACCTCGGCGAACGCAGCGCCGTCCCCGTCCAGCGACAGCATCCGGGCGACCTGGTCCCGCACCGGGTCCACGGGCTCCCCGGGATCGAGCCCGCTCACCGTGCCGTGCACGCCGGACACGTCCTGCCGGAGGGCGACGCCGACCTGGCCGCGCAGGTCGTCCCGGCACAGGGCGAGCCGGAGCACGCCGTCCGCGAAGGTGCCGCCGCCGGGCCAGTCCCCGGCGGGCTCGGCGCCGTGGCCGAAGGCACCGGCCTCGACCAGGGAGAACGCGCCGCTGGGGCGGAGGGTGAAGGTCTGCTCGGGGAGCGCTGGGGTGGTCATGGCCGCAGCATGCCCGCCGCCCCCGACAGTTCCCGGCGCCGGTCCCGGGTCCCCGGGAGTTGCCCGGGAGTTGTCCACAGCCCGTTGCTCCGGTCGGTGATGATGCAGCTGCATGACTTCCGCTGCGGGTGCGGCGTGGGCTATCCAGGAGGGGCCGACCGCGACGGAGGGGTGGGGATGACCGAGTTCGACCTGGTGGTCCGGGGTGGGTCCGTGCTCGACGGGAACGGGGGTCCGGCCCGCACGGCGGACGTCGGGATCGTCGGCGACCGGATCGCGGAGGTGGGCCGGCTCTCCGGCACCGGCCGCCGCGAGATCGACGCGGACGGCGCGGTCGTCGCGCCCGGGTTCGTCGACATCCACACGCACTACGACGGGCAGGCGACCTGGGAGTCCCGGCTGCAGCCGTCGTCCTGGCACGGGGTCACCACGGTGGTCGCGGGCAACTGCGGGGTCGGCTTCGCACCGGCCCGGCCGGAGCACCGGGACCGCCTGATCGACCTGATGGAGGGCGTGGAGGACATCCCGGGCATCGCCCTGCACGAGGGCCTGCCGTGGACGTGGCTGACCTTCCCCGAGTACCTCGACGTGCTCGAGGCCCGCCCGTACGACGTCGACCTCGCCACCCAGGTCCCGCACGCCGCGCTGCGGGTGCACGCGATGGGCGAGCGGGCGGCCGCGCACGAGGAGGCCACGGCGGACGAGGTCGCGCTGATGGCCAAGCTCGCCGCCGAGGCCGTCCGCGCCGGCGCCCTGGGCTTCTCCACCTCCCGCACGCTCAACCACAAGAGCATCGACGGCGAGCTCACCCCCTCGTACGGGCTGGGCGCCGCGGAGCTCGTCGCGATCGCGAAGGCCGTCGGCGAGACCGGCACCGGAGTGTTGCAGCTGGTCAGCGACTTCCCGGAGCCGGAGCAGGAGTTCGCCCTGCTGCGCGAGATGGTGGCCGCGTCCGGCCGTCCGCTGTCCTTCTCGCTGCTGCAGTTCCCGCAGGCGCCCGAGCGGCACCGCGCGATCCTGGCGATGACGGAGCAGGCGTGGGCCGACGGGCTGGAGATCCGCGCGCAGGTCGCCGCCCGGCCCGTCGGGCTGATCCTCGGCCTGGAGAACACGCTCAACCCGTTCATGACCAACCCGGTGTGGCAGCGGCTCGCCGACCTCACGCCGGGCGAGCAGGCCGCGCGGATGCAGGAGGCCGAGCTGCGGGCGGAGATCCTCGCCGCGCAGACCGGCGAGCGGAACCGCAGCCGGCTCGGCGGCATGCTGATCCACAAGTTCGAGCTCATGTACGAGCTCACCGACCCGCCGAACTACGAGCCGCCGACCTCGGAGTCGATCGCGAACCGGGCCGCGCGGGAGGGTCGCGAGCCGGTCGAGCTGGCCTACGACGTCGTGGCCGGCGGCGGGATGCTCTACCTGGTCGGGGCGAACTACGCCCACGGCGACCTCGACGACGTGTTCGAGATGCTGCGCCACCCGCACACGCTGCCCGGCCTGTCCGACGGCGGCGCGCACGTGGGCACGATCTGCGACGGGAGCTTCCCGACCACGCTGGTGCAGCACTGGACCCGCGACCGGGCGGGGGAGAAGCTCGACCTGGCCTACGTGGTGCAGCAGCAGGCGCGGGACACCGCCCGGGCGGTCGGGCTGCACGACCGGGGCGTGCTAGAGCCCGGGTACCGCGCGGACCTCAACGTGATCGACGTCGCCGGCATGCGGCTGCGCCGCCCGGAGATGCGGGCGGACCTGCCGGCCGGGGGGCGGCGGCTGCTGCAGCGGGTCGAGGGGTACCGGCACACCGTCGTCGCCGGGCAGGAGACCTACACCGACGGCGAGGAGACCGGGGCGCTGCCCGGCCGGCTCGTCCGGGGCGCGCGGCCCGCACCCCGCTAGTCGCCCCCTGGCCCACCACGGCCCGGAACACGCTCGGCGGGAGGTGGGGCTGGCCCTACTGTGGTCCGGGGAGCGTGCCGGATGGGGGCCGGTGCGCGCGTGGGCTTGGGTGGGGGCATGAGCGAGGAGGGGGTCCCGGCCGCCGTCGTCACGCCCGGGCCGGCGGTCGGGGCGGTCCGGCGCGGGCTGGGTTACCTGGTGACGGGGCTGCCGCTGGCCGTGCTGGCCTTCGTCGTGGCGGTCGCCGGGTTCGCGGCCGGGATCAGCACGGTCGTGGTGTGGGTGGGGCTGCCGGTCCTGGCGGGCACGTTCGCGCTGTCCCGGCGGCTGGCCGACGTCGAGCGGCGGGCCACCGAGGGCGCGACCGGCCGGCCGCTGCCGCCCCACCACTACCGGCCCCGGCGGGGGCGCGGCGTGATCGGCATGCTGGGCCGGCTCGCCGACCCGCAGTGCTGGCGGGACCTGCTGCACGCCGTCGTCGGGTTCCCGGTGCGGTTGGCCTGCTTCGTGGTCGGGGTGGCCTGGGCCGTGACCGGCGTCGGTGCCACGGTGTACGTGCTGTGGGAGTGGGCGCTGCCGCGCGGCGAGCGGACCGGGCTGGTCGACGTGCTCACCGGGGTCGCCTCCCGGGCGCTCGACGTCGCCTTCACGACGCTGGTCGGGCTGGTCCTGCTGGCGACGACGCCGTGGGTGGTCCGGGCGCTCGTGGCCGTGCGGGCCGGGCTCGCGCGCGGCCTGCTCACCAACCGGACCGCCGCGCTGCGCGCCCGCACCGAGCAGCTCGCGGCCGGCCGCCGGGCCGGCGTCGCCGCCGAGGCGGCGACCCTGCGCCGGCTCGAGCGGGACATCCACGACGGCCCCCAGCAGCGGCTCGTCCGGTTGACGATGGATCTCGAGGCGGCCGACCGCCGGCTCGACGACGATCCCGAACGCGCCCGGCCGCTGATCGCGGAGGCCCTCACCCAGACCCGGGAGGCGCTGGCCGAGCTGCGCGCCCTGTCCCGGGGCATCGCCCCGCCGGTCCTGGCCGACCGGGGGCTCGCCGCCGCACTGGCCGCCGCCGCGGCGCGCTCGACCGTGCCGGTGAGCGTCGAGGTGGGGCTGCCGGCGGGGGAGCGGCCGGCGGCGGCCGTGGAGAACACCGCCTACTTCGTGGTCACCGAGGCGCTCACCAACGTGGCGAAGCACTCCGGGGCGACCCACGCGACCGTCGACGTGCGGCCCCACGGCGCCGACCTCGTCGTCCGGGTGACCGACGACGGCGTGGGAGGCGCCCATCCCGCCAAGGGACACGGACTGTCGGGGTTGTCCGAGAGACTGTCCGCCGTGGAGGGGCGGCTGGAGGTCGTGAGCCCCGTGGGCGGGCCGACGGTGGTCACGGCGTGGATCCCGCTGGCCGGGTTGGAGGACGCGTGAGGGTCGTGCTGGCGGAGGACTCGCTGCTGCTGCGCGAGGGCCTCGTGCGGCTGCTCGACGAGGCGGGTGCCGAGGTGGTCGCCGCGGTCGGCGACGGGGACGCGCTGGTCACGGCGGTGAAGGAGCACCGGCCCGCGGTGGCGGTGGTCGACGTGCGGATGCCGCCGAGCTTCACCGACGAGGGGCTGCGCGCGGCGCTGGAGATCCGCCGCGAGTGGCCGGACACCGCGATCCTCGTGCTGTCCCAGTACGTCGAGGAGTCCTACGCGGCGGACCTGCTGGCCGCCGGCGGCGGAGTGGGCTACCTGCTCAAGGACCGGGTCTCCCGGCTCGCCGAGCTGTCCGACGCGCTGGGGCGGGTCGTCGCGGGCGGGACCGTGCTCGATCCGGAGGTCGTGTCCGCGCTGTTGACCCACCGGCATCGCCGCGACCCGGTCGAGTCGCTCACTCCGCGTGAGCGCGAGGTGCTCGGGCTGATGGCGGAGGGGCGGACCAACACGGCGATCGGGCGGAACCTGGTGATCACGCAGGGCGCGGTCGAGAAGCACATCTCGTCGATCTTCACCAAGCTGGGGCTCGCACCGTCAGGTGACGATCACCGGCGGGTGATGGCGGTCCTCGCCTGGTTGCGGGCCTGACGTTCGCGCGGACCGCGAATCCTGCCCGTCCGTGTGATGGCGGATGCGGCGCGTGTCCGCCAAGCTCCCGCCGGTCCAGTCGGGGCGACCGGTCGGGGGAAGAGTCGATGGCGGTGCGCGAGCGTGTGCCGGTGGGGGAGTCACGATCCGTCACGAGGCGGTCGGGGCGGCATCGGGCGGGGTCGCACCGGCCCCCGCTCGTCGTGCCGGAGCAGCGCGGCACCTCGCACCGCTGGGTCACGGCCGAGGCCGACGAGCGGGCCCGGCGGCGGGAGGCACGCCGGGAAGGGGCGGAGCGGGCGGAGCGGGCGCAGCGGCGCCGGCCGGCGCTGTCGCCCGCGGTGGCCGAGCCCGGCCCCGGCGTGGAGAGCCGCTCGGAGCGCGC
>NZ_JBHSQK010000098.1:0-1153 GCF_042658055.1 Pseudonocardia lutea | reverse complement strand
CGCTCGGAGCGCGCGGAGGCGGCCCGCAGCGCGGCGGCCGGCCTCGCCGCGGCGCGGCTGGCCACGGCACTGGTGGGCCGGGTCGTCGCGGACTGCCGCCGGGAGGCGGGCACCCGGGTCGCCGACCGGATCGTCACCGCCCGCGCCCCGCTGCCCGAGCCCGGCGTCGTGGAGCACGCACCCGGCGCGCCCCGGCCCCTGCCGGTCCGCTACCGCGCGATGCCCGGCCTCCGGCCGCGGCGGGCGGCCGTCGGGGTGTGGGTGCTGCTCGGGCTGCTGCTGGTCGTGGCGGTGGGAGCGGTGCCGTCCGCGGTGCGGCAGGCCGGGAACGCGTCGACCTCCGACGCCGCCGTCGAGCGCTTCCCCGGCGTGCTGCCGGAGAACACCGGGCCCGGGCCGGGAGGCGGCGGTCCCGTGGCCCCCGCGCCCGCCGAGTTCACGACCGCGCTGCCCGACCGCCGCGCACAGGTGGCCGTCGACGCCGCGCTCTCCCAGGTGGGCGTGCCCTACCAGTGGGGTGGCGACGGACCGGCCGCCGGCGACCAGGGCTTCGACTGCTCCGGGCTGACCGTCTTCGCCTACGGCGCCGCGGGCATCACGCTGCCGCGCACCGCCCACAGCCAGTACGTCGCCGGCCCGCACGTGCCCGCGGACGCCCCGCTGCAGCCCGGGGACCTCGTCTTCTACGGCTCCCCGTCGGCCGTCCACCACGTCGGCGTGTACCTCGGCGACGGCCGCATGGTGAACGCGCCGACCTACGACGAGCCGGTCCGGACCTCCTACTACCGCTGGCGCGGGGACGACTACCTCGGCGCCACCCGGCCCGCGGCACCCGGACCGCGCACCACCGGGATGCTCCAGGTGCTGCCCGAGCCCCGCGTCACCTCGCCGAACGGCTGGCCCCGGACCTTCGACGCCCCGGCCGCTCCCGCCCCCGCGGCGGCCATCGCGCCGAGCGCCGACCTGCCGGCGGAGTCGGTGACGGCCGCCGCGGCGATGGCCGCTTCGGCCGGGCCGCTGAGCGTGGTGGACGGCGGCGTGCCGGCCGACGCCGGGTCGGCCGGGGTGGTGCACGTCGCGCCCGCCGCGGCACCGGCGACCGGCCCGGCCTCCGCCGGGCCGGCCTGGCGACCCGCCGCGGCGACCTGGCGAC
>NZ_JBHSQK010000097.1:3739-18855 GCF_042658055.1 Pseudonocardia lutea | reverse complement strand
GCCGGCCTGCCGCACATCCTGATGCGCTTCTACACCGTGCCCACGGCCAAGGAGGCCCGCCGCTCGGTGACCTGGGCGATCTGGCTGATCGGCATCTTCTACCTGTTCACGCTGGTCCTCGGCTACGGCGCGGGCGCGATCGTGGGTCCGGACGCGATCAAGAAGGCTCCCGGCGCGGCCAACTCCGCGGCCCCGCTGCTGGCGTACGAACTGGGCGGCACCGTCCTGCTGGGCCTGATCGCGGCCGTCGCGTTCGCGACGATCCTGGCGGTGGTCGCCGGGCTCACGATCACGGCGTCGGCCTCGTTCGCGCACGACATCTACGTCAACGTGATCAAGCACGGCCAGGTGCAGGACGAGCAGCACACCGAGGTGAAGATCGCCCGCCGCACGGCGGTCGTGATCGGCATCGTCGCGATCCTCGGCGGCATCCTCGCCAACGGGCAGAACATCGCGTTCCTCGTGGCGCTGGCCTTCGCGGTCGCGGCCTCGGCGAACCTGCCGACCATCCTCTACTCGCTGTTCTGGAAGAGGTTCAACACCAACGGCGCGCTGTGGAGCATCTACGGCGGTCTCGCCATCACGCTGGTGCTGATCGTCTTCTCGCCGGTCGTGTCCGGGAAGCCGGTCGACCCGGCCACCGGCCGCAGCAACTCGATGCTGCAGGGCGTGGACTTCCACTGGTTCCCGCTCGACAACCCGGGCCTGGTCTCGATCCCGGCGTCCTTCCTGCTCGGCTACCTCGGCACGGTGCTGTCGAAGGACAAGGCGAACAAGGAGAAGTACGCGGAGATGGAGGTCCGCTCGCTCACCGGTGCCGGCGCCGAGAAGGCGGTCGCGCACTGAGCCGGACCTGAGCTCGCACTAGGGAACCATGATGCGATTCCGGGGGCGCCTGGATCGCATCATGGTTCCCTGCTGCTTTCCGGAGCCCCGGTGTCGCGCGCGAGCTCAGGCGCGCTCGGGGAGGCTCCGGATCATGGCGTGCAGCTCCTCGGCCCTCTGCAGGTCGGCGGGCCGGAGGGTGACGCCCTCGCGCACGTAGTGGAACGCGGCCCGCACCTTCTCCGGCGGCACCTCCGCGAGCGCCGCCCAGGCCAGCCGGTACACCGCGAGCTGGACGCCGACGGCCTGGCGGCGCGACTCGTCCGGCACCGCACCCGTCTTCCAGTCCACGACCGTGAACCCGCCGTCCGGGTCGGCGAACACCGCGTCCATCCGGCCGCGCACGGCCACCCCGGCCAGCACCGTCTCGAAGGACACCTCGGCCTCGACCGGCACCCGGTCGGCCCACTCCGAGGCCAGGAAGGCCTCCTGCAGCTCGGCCAGCTCCGCGTCCGACGACTCGCTGGCGCCCTCGTCCGCCGCGCCGGGCAGCTCGTCGATGTCGAGCAGGTGCTCCGCCCCGAACCGCTGCTCCAGCCAGGCGTGGAACGCGGTGCCGCGGCGGGCGTGCGGGTTCGGCGGCAGCGGCAGCGGGCGGCGCAGCCCGGCGGCGAACGCGTCCGCATCGGCCGCGAGCTCGACGAGCTGGCTCACCGACACGTGCCCGGGCAGCGCCACCGAGGGGCGGGCGATCCCGGCGGCCCGCTCGGCCAGCAGCACGTCGACGTCGGCGGCCCAGCCCTCCGGGTCCGGTTCCTCCCTCGGCTCGGGCTCGATGTCGAAGCTCAGCTGGTCGGTCTCGCGGGCCCGGCGCCGCTCGGCCCGCCGCGCCCGCTCCTGCGTGCGGAGGGCCTCGCGGACCAGCTCGGCGCCCTCGTGCACGGCCCCGGCACGCGGGCCGAGCGGGTTCGCGGGCCACTCCGCGGTGACCTGCTCGGCGAGCACCGGGTTCTCGGCGCCCTCCTCCGGCGGCTCCGCCCACACCTCGGGTTCGGCGATCGCGCGCAGCTCCTCGAGGAACGGCGAGGGCCCGCGCGGCTTCGACCCCGTGGCGCCCCAGTGGTGGCCCGAGCAGAGCAGGACGTGCTCGGAGCGGGTGAGCGCCACGTAGAACAACCGCCGCTCCTCGGTCCTGCGGCGTTCCTCGAGGGCGGCGTCGTGCTCGTCGAGCGCCAGCTCGACCTGCTTGCGGTCCGGACCGGGCGGGAGGTACAGGCCGGGCAGGTCGTCCGCGTCCCCGCGCAGCGGGACCGGCAGCTCGGCCACACCGGTCAGCCACGTGCCGGACATCCGCCGCCCCGGGAAGACCTGCGCGACCAGGTGCGGCACCGCCACGACCTCCCACTCGAGGCCCTTCGCGGCGTGCACGGTGAGGATCTGCACCCGGTCCTCGGCCACCTCGACCTCGCCCGGCGAGAGCCCGTCCTCGGCCTTCTCCGCGGTCTCGAGGTAGTCGAGCAGGGCGGGCAGGCTCGCCACCTCGGCGCCCGCCGAGAAGTCGGCGACGACGTCCGCGAACGCGTCGAGGTGCGCGCGGCCGGCGGGCCCGGGCCGGGCCGCGGTCTCGACGTCGAGCAGCAGGACCCGCTCGACGTCGGCCACCAGGTCGGTGAGCGGCGCCGACGCCCGCGACCGCAGCCAGGACAGCTCGCGCGCGAGCCGGGTGATCCGCGCGTACCCGGCCGGGGAGTACCGCTCCGGCTCGCCCGGGTCGTCCAGCGCGTCGACCAGGCCCGCCTGCTCGGCCTGCTCCCCCGGCAACGCGCCGAGGGCGAGCTCCTCCGGCGGGAGCGGGCCCCGCCGCGAGGGCAGCGGCGGCACCAGCTCGCGGGCCCGCGCCCACAGCGCGGCCAGGTCGCTCACCCCGAGCCGCCAGCGGGCACCGGTCAGCAGCCGCACCGCCGCGGGCCCCGCCAACGGGTCCGCCACGATCCGCAGCGCGCTGACCAGGTCGCGGACCTCGGGCGTGTCGAGCAGGCCGCCCAGCCCGACGACCTCCACCGGCAGCCCCCGGGCGCGCAGCGCCGCGGCGAGGGCGTCCATGTCGCCGCGGCGGCGCACCAGCACCGCCGAGGTCGGCGGGGCCTGCCCCGCCGCGTCCCGGGTGCGCCAGTGCTCCGCGATGCCCTCCGCCACCCACTCGACCTCGGCGACGACGTCCGGGTGCAGCGCCACCCGCACCTCGCCGGGCACCGCCTGCGGACCGGGTCGCAACGCGCCGACCGCCACGGAGTCCGGCGCGGTGCGCAGCGGCTCGGACACGGCGTTGGCCAGGTCGAGCACCTCGGCGGGATTGCGGAAGCTGGTGAGCAGCCCGTACTCGCGGGCGGGCTCGCCGCCCGGGCGCGGGAAGTCCGTGCGGAAGCGGGTGAGGTTGCCGGCGCTCGCGCCGCGCCAGCCGTAGATGGACTGGCAGGGGTCGCCGACCGCGGTGACCGCGAGCGGCTCCTCCCGGACCGGCTCGCCGGGGATGCGGCCGAACAGCGCGCGCAGCAGGACCCGCTGGGCGTGCCCGGTGTCCTGGTACTCGTCGAGCAGCACGGCCCGGTACTGCGCCCGCTCGATCGCGCCGACCTCGGGCCGGGCCTCCGCGACCCGGGCGGCGATCGCGAGCTGGTCGGAGAAGTCCATGGCGCGTTCGGCGGACTTGCGCCGCGCGTACTCCTCGACGAGCGGCAGCAGCTCGGCCCGCAGCCGCTGCGCGTGCATCCGGTCGCGGTACTTCTGCGACGGCTCGGCCCGCTGGCGCTTGCCCGGCGGCGCGTTCTCCATCACGGCCAGCACGCCCGCGGTGAAGGAGCGCAACCGCTCCGGCTCGACGAGGTGCTCCCCCAGCTCCCCGGCCAGGGCGAGCAGGTACCCGGTGACCGTGGCCGGCACCCGGTCGACCTCCAGGTCCGCGGCCCAGGACGAGACGACGCGGTGCGCGAGCTGCCACGCCGCCGTCTCGCCCAGCAGCCGCGACGCCGGCTCGGCGGGCAGCCGCAGCGCGTGCTCGGCGACCAACCGGCCCGCGTAGGCGTGGTAGGTCGCGACGGTCGGCTCGCCCGCGAGCAGGGCGGCGCGCCGGCCGCCGCCGGGGTCCAGCTCGTCGAGCAGCGGGGAGCCGGCGAGGCGACGCAGCCGCGAGCGGACCCGGGTGCCGAGCTGCTGCGCGGCCTTGCGGGTGAAGGTGAGCCCGAGGACCTGCTCGGGCAGCACCTGCCCGGTCGCCACGAGCCAGACGACGCGGGCGGCCATCGTCTCCGTCTTGCCCGCGCCGGCCCCGGCCACGACCAGCGCGGACTCGGGCGGCGCGGCGATCACCGCGGCCTGCTCCTCGGTGGGCGGCGGCAGCCCCAGGGCGCGCGCCAGCACCGCGGGCGCGAGGCCCGTGTCCGCGGGGGCGAGGGTCACGTCACCTGTCTACCCGACCGCACCGACAGATCGGCCCCGGGCGGGCGGCGGTGTCCGGCGCGGGCGACGACGGGCTCAGGCGGCCTGTCCGGGCAGTGCCGAGACCCGCAGGTAGTCGACCTGCAGCCGCGTCTCGGCCGGGGTGGTGTCGTCCGGCGCCGCCATCCAGTCCTTGGCCGGACCCTGGTCGAGCTGAATGGTCGCGTGCATCGGCGTGGTCGGGATCATCGCCTTGTCGGTGGTCTCGAAGGTCTTCCTGCCGTCGATGTAGGCGGTGAGCCGGTCCGGCAGCCACTCGAACACGAAGGTGTGCCACTGGGAGAAGTCGCCCTTGGTGGCGTCGCCGAACGTCTTGTTGGCCGAACCTCCGTAGTGGATGATCGTGTGCGCCAGGTCCCGGTTCTCGCCGGGGACCTCCATCATGTCCAGCTCGCCGTCGTCCGGCCACTTCTCCGAGTCCGGCCACAGCAGGATCGCCGAGCCCCAGCCGCGGCCCTTGTCGGTGCGTGCGCGGAACTCCCAGCGCCCGTACAGCTGCCCCTTCGAGTGGGCGACGCCGCCCGAGACGCCGCCGTCCCCGGGCCGGGCGGTGATGGTGAGCGCGCCGTCGACCACGGACACCGCGTCGGAGCTGCGCCGGCCGTTGCCGAACGCGCCCTTGGAGTCGTAGGTGCCCCAGCTGCCCTTGTCGAGGGAGCCGCCGGTGAACTCGTCGCCTCCCACGGGCACCCAGGCGACACCGGACGAGGCGGCCGCGGCCTGCCGGGCCGCGTTCGGCGCCGCCTTCCTCGGGGTGGTCGGCGTCGGCTTCGCGGTGGTGGTCGGGGCCGGCGTCGGCGGGGCCGAGGAGGTCGGCGGGGGTGCCGTGGTCGGCGCGGCGAGCACGGCACCCTGCGAGGAGTCGGGGGCGGCGGTCAACTCGGGTTCGGCCGCGGAGCCGCACGCGCTGAGCACGACGGCCAGCAGGCCGGCGATGCCGACCGCACGGACGCGTTGGCGGGACACGGGGAGCCTCCAGGAACCGGACCGCCACGCGACGACGCGGGGAGCAGCGGCGCGACGGGATGAACACAAGGGGGACGCGCCCGAACCTAGCGTCGCTCCACGGCCGGGTGATCGCCGATACTCCGAGCGGACGCAGGGGCGCGGTGCACGGTCGTGGCAGGTCGGGCGGGGTGGGCGGACGGTCCGCCCGGCTCACTCCTCGACCACCGAGCGACCCGACTCGACGGCGGGGCAACTCGCCCGGACGGGGCAACGGTCGCAGTCCGGTCCGACGCGTGCGACGTAGGCCGGGCCGGAGGTCTCCCTCGCCGCCTCCCACACGACGTCCCGCCACCGGGCCGCGGCCTCGGCGTCGAGCGGGGGCTGGACCGGCTCCTTGGGCGAGCCGGTCGCCTTCCGGTCGGCCACGAACACCAGGCGCGCACCACCGGGCACGGCGCCCTCCCCGACCAGGTCGGAGAAGGCGCCCAGGGTCGCGGCGAGCTGGTAGACCGCGAGCTGTGGGTGCTCCGCGGCCGAGGCGGCGCTGACCGCGGTCCGCCCCGTCTTGACGTCGACGACGACCGGGCGGCCCTCCGCGTCGACCTCCAACCGGTCGACGCGGCCACGCAGCCGCACCGCGGGCCGGGGCCTGCCGACCTCGATCTCCTCCGGGTCGTCGCCCTCGATGTCGAGCTGCACCGGGTGCTCGACCGCGACGAGCCGCAGCCCCTGCGCCCGGCTCTCCCGGAGCCACTGCTGGTAGCCGGCGAGCATGCCGCGGACCCGGGCCAGCTCGCGGCGGCCGAACCAGGGTGCACCCGCGTCCAGCCGGGCCCACGCGGTGCGCAGCGCGGCGTCGAGCTCCGCCGGGTCGGCGCCCGCGGCCTCGGCCTGCACCAGGGCGTGGACCAGCGAGCCGGTGACGGCCGAGAGGGCTCCGGTCTCGTTGCCGCCGTGCCGCTCCAGCACCCAGCGCAGCGGGCAGGACAGGATCCGCTCGATGTCCGACGGCGAGACGGGCACGATCTCGCCCTCCGGGCGCAGCGGCGCGTCGGCGGAGGGCTCGGGCAGGCCGTACCAGTCGTCCGGGTGCGCGCCGGGCACCTTCTCCGCGGCGAGCCGGGCCAGCTGGGCGGCCGCGCGGCGGCGCCTCGCCGCCCGCTGCGGGTCGCCGTGGTCCGCCTCGGTGACGGCGCGGCGCAGCTCGCCGACCAGCTCCGCCAGGACGAGCGCCCGGCCGGGCCGGAAGGTGGTCCTGCCCTCGGACGCGTCGGCCGGCAGCGGGTCGAGCTCGTCGAGGAAGCGGGAGGGCTGCTCGTCCTCCGCGTGCACCGCGCTGACCATCAGGGTGCGACGGGCGCGGGTGCAGGCGACGTAGAACAGCCGCCGCTCCTCGGCGAGCAACGGCGCCACCCGGGACACCGCCGCCTCGGCACCGGTCGGCTCGGCGACCCCGGCGACGACGTCGACCAGCCGCTCGTTGCCCAGCAGGCTGCCGCGCAGCCGCAGGTCCGGCCAGCTGCCCTCCTGCACTCCCGGGACCGCGACGACCTCCCACTCGCGGCCACGGGCGGCGTGCGCGGTGAGCAGCGCGACCGCGTCCTCCCGCGGGGCGCCGGTCGTCTGGGTGTCGCCGGGCAGGTGCTGGTCGCCCAGGTACTCGGCGAACCCGGCCACGTCCGCCCCGGGGAGCCGGTCCGTGTAGCGGGCGGCGGCGTCGAACAGGGCGAGGACGGCGTCGAGGTCGCGGACGGCGAGGGTCACGACCGGACCGCCGCGGGCGCTGGCGGCGGCCCAGCGGCGGGCGAGGCCGCTGCGCTGCCACACCCGCCAGAGCACCTCCTCGACCGTGCGGCCCTCGCCGGCGGCCTCGGCGGCCGTGGCGAGCAGGGCCGAGACGGCGCGCAGGGGCGCGCTGTCGCCGGGCGGGAGCGCGGTGAGCGGGTCGGGCCGGCCCGCCGCGGCCGCCCGGAGGGCCTCGACCAGCAGCGGGTCGCTGCCGACGCGCTCCACGTCCTCCGCGGAGAGGTCGTACGGGTCGGGGGTGGTGCCGTCCGGCGCGGCTCCGTCCGGTGGGGTTCCGTGCGGTGCCGCCGGCCCGTCCGACGGGGTGTCGGCGGGCGCGGGATCGGTGCCGGGGGTCCGGGCGCGGCGGCGCCGACCCTCCTCCCCCGCGGCGTGCAGCCGGAGCAGGCCTCGGCGCAGCCGGCGCATCCGCATCGGGTCGCCCGAGCCGAGCGCCGAGGTGAGCAGCGCGGTGGCGGCGTCGGCGTCGATCTCCTCGGGCCGGGTGGCGGCCCGCAGGATCAGCAGGAACGGCAGCACGGCGGGCTGGCGCGCGAGGGGCAGCTCCTCGGGTGGCGCCGCGATGGGCACGCCCGCCGCCACCAGCGCACGCCGCAGCGCGGGCAGGGTCCGCCGCGCCGACCGGGACAGCACCGCCATCTCCGACCACGGCACGCCCTCGACGAGGTGCGCGCGGCGCAACGTGTCGGCGATCCAGGCCGCCTCGGTGGCGGCCGAGGAGAACGTCCGGACCAGCACGGACCCGGGATCCGGGAGCTCGTGCGCGGGGTGGTCCGTCCGGGACGGGGCGATCCGCAGCCGCCCCTCGCCCGATCCGGCGAGCCTCGACGCGAGCCGCGCACCGGCGGCGCGTACCGCGTCACGCTGCCGGTGGTCGACGGTCAGCACGGCGGTGGGCGCGTCGACCGCGCGCAACCCGTCCGGGTCGGCACCGCGGAACCCGAGGACCGCCTGGTCGGGATCGCCGGCGATCAGCGCGCTGGTCGCGGTGCGGGCCAGCACCCGGACCAGCTCGAGCTGCTGGGGGTCGAGGTCCTGCGCGTCGTCCACCAGGAGGTGGCGGACGCGCTCCCGCTCGGCGTGGAGCAGCTCGGGGTCGAAGGCCAGCGCGTCGAGCGCCGCCGCGACGAGCTCCGCGGAGTCGAGCGCGGGCGCGGTCGCCTGCGGGGCCGCCCCGCCCGCCGCGCCCCGCAGCAGGATGACCTGCTCGTAGGTGCGGAAGAAGCGGCCGGCGGCCTCCCACTCCGGCACCCCGTGGCGCTCCCCGAGGGCGACGAGCTCCTCGGGCCCGAGCCCGCGCTCCTCGGCGCGCAGCAGCAGTTCGCGCAGCTCGGCGGCGAAGGCGGGGATGCCGAGCGCGGGCCGCAGCCGCTCGGGCCAGCCCGAGCCGGGGACGCTGCCGTTCCAGTTCGCGATCTCGCCGGCCAGGAGATCCCGGACCACCGCGTCCTGCTCGGCGCCCGCGAGCAGGCGGGGCGGCGGGTCGCCCGCCCGCGCCGCGTGCAGCCGCATGATCCCGAACGCGTACGAGTGCACCGTGCGCACGAGCATCTCGCGCGAGGTGCGGGCCTGGATGGCGGTGGCCGCGGGATCGTCCGGGTGGATCCGGCGGACGATCCGCTCCCGGAGGTCCGCCGCCGCGCGGCGGCTGCCGACGAGGAACAGGATGCGGCCCGGGTCCACGCCGGCCCGGACCCGCCGCGCCACGCTCTCCAGCAGCACCGTGGTCTTGCCGGTGCCCGGCCCGCCGATCACCCGCAGCGGGCCGGCCCCGTGCTCGACGACCCGCCGCGCCGCCGCCTCCCACTCCGGCTCGGGCGTGGTGGGCCGGGCCGGGCGGACCAACAGCGGGCCCTCGGCCGCGCTCGCCCGACCGCCGCCGACGGGCAGGCCGTCGACCGCGGCACGGCGGGCGGGATCGGGACTCACGCCGACGATTCGACCACGCCCCACCGACAATCCGTGTGGGGTGGGCAGGGGGCCGGCGCTCGTGATCCGTCCGGGCGTCACAGTGCTGCCGCTCCGACAGCGTTCCGGTGACGCCCACCGCGATCACGGACGGGGGTGGCACGATCACTCCGTGCCCGACGCTCCCCTCCACGTCCACCTCGCCGGCGACCCCGACGGTCCACCGGTGCTGGCCCTGCACGGTGTCACCGGGCACGGCCTGCGCTTCCGCCCGCTCACCGGGGCCCTCCCGGCGCTGCGCTGGCTCGGGGTCGACCTCCGCGGGCACGGGCGCTCGCCGTGGGTGCCGCCGTGGAACCTGGAGCAGCACGTCGCCGACGCCCTCGGCGTGCTCGACGCGCACGGGATCGACCGGGCGGCCGTCGTCGGGCACTCGTTCGGCGGGGCGATCGCGACCCACCTCGCCCGCACCGCACCGGAGCGCGTCACGAAGCTCGTGCTGCTCGACCCGGCGATCGGGCTCGACCCGCAGGACATGCTCGAGACGGCGGAGGAGTCGCGGGCGGACGAGTCGTTCCCGGACAGGGAGGCGGCCCGGGCGGCCAAGGCGGAGAGCTGGCAGGGGGTGCCGGCGGAGCTGGTCGACGCCGAGGTCGAGGCCCATCTCGAGCAGCGGGACGGCGCCTGGCGGTGGCGCTACTCACGAGCGGCGCTGGTCGCGGCGTGGGGCGAGATGGCGCGCGAGGCCGTGGTGCCGCCGGCCGGGCGGCCGACCCTGGTGGTGCCGGCGACCCGGGCCGACTTCGTCTCGGAGAAGTGGCTCGAGGCCTGCCGGGCCGAGCTCGGCGAGCAGCTCACGGTCATCCCGGTGGACACCGGGCACATGCTGTACCTGGAGCGGGGCGCGGAGGTCGCGGAGCACCTGCGGGGCTTCCTGGAGGACTGATGGACGAGGAGACGCTCGAGCGGGTGCGCGCCGTCGTCGCCGCGATCCCGCCGGGTGCGACCAGCACGTACGGGCGGGTCGCCGCCGACGCCGGCATCCCCGGCCGGGCGCGTCTCGTGGGCCGCATCCTCGCCGAGGACGGTCACGACCTGCCCTGGCACCGCGTGCTGCGCGCGGACGGCACCTGCGCCCCGCACATCGCGCAGGAGCAGTCCGCGCGGCTGCGCGCCGAGGGCGTGCTCCTCGTCGACGGCCGCCTCCCCCGCGACCGCGGCTGATCAGCGACGCCGCGCCTCGGGGCTGACGACCCTCCGCCACTGCAGGAGCCCGCCGAGCACACGAGCACCGCTCCCACGACCGCACCCGTGATCAGGGAAGGGCTGCGACAACGGTCCGTCGACGAGCCGGGAATGCACGCGGCCAACGATCACCCCGCCGCGCAACTCCTCGACCGCGCCCCTGATCAGCAGCACTGTGCGGCGACGGTCCTCCGACCAGCCGCGAAGGCACGCAGCCAACGATCATCTGCAGCGCGACTCTCGGCCGCGCCCATGATCAGCGACGGTGTGCGGCAACGGTCCTTCGGCCGGCCGCGAACGCACACACTCGACGATCATGCGACCACGGAAAGCAACAGCCGGTGAGTGAACGTCAGGCCGCCAGCCGGCCGCTCTCGACACCCGCGCGGTAGCGCTCGACCACCGCAGCGACGACGTCCGGGTGTGCGCCGAGCGGGTCGCCCACGGCGTCGGCGCCCGCCGCGCGGATCCGGGTGTGGAACACCCCCGGCGCGAGCAGCCAGGAGACCACCGAGATCCGCTCGGAGCCGGCCCGGCGCAGCCCGTCGACCAGGGCGTCGATCCGGGGTGCGGCGGTGGCGGCGAACCCGGTCCGCACGCCGCGGCCCAGCGCGTCGGCCAGCATGCGGCCGGCGGTCCGGACCTCGGCCAGCGCCGCCGCGTCGGAGGAGCCCGCCGCCGCCAGCACGACCGTGTCGCCGGGCCGGTGCCCGGCGTCGGCCAGCCGGGCCAGCGCTGCGCGGACCAGCAGCGGATCGGGGCCGAGCGCGGGCGTGACGACGAACCGGTCCGGCCCGGCGCCCACCTCGCCGAGCTGCGCCGGAAGGTCCGTGCGCACGTGGTAACCGGAGGCGAGGAAGGCGGGCAGCACCACGGCGCCGTCGAGCCCGCGCACGGCGTCGGCGACGGCCGGGCTCCGGACGTCGACGTACCCGACCCGCACCTCGACACCGGGTAGCGCGGTGCGCGCCCCGGCGGCGATCTCCTGCACGACCGCGTCGGCGGCGTCGGAGCGGCTCCCGTGCGCGACCAGGACCAGCGGCCGCAGGCCCGCGCCCGGGCACTCCCCCGGCCCCGGACCCGACAGCGACCCCCGACTCGACAGCGACCCCGGTGCCGACAGCGGATCCGTCGGCGGCCCCGGCAGCGAGCCGTGCTCCGACGACCTCGTCCCGTTCCTCACCGCTCGTCCCCGGACACGCAGTGCCCGCCCAGCGGCGACGGACCCGCGCTGGGGTCGAGCGCGAGCCGGTACCCCCGCTTGACCACGGTCTGGATCAGCTTCGGCACGCCCAGCGCCGACCGCAGCCGGGCCATCGCCGTCTCGACGGCGTGCTCGTCGTCGCCCCCACCGGGCAACGCGCGCAGCAGCTCCGCCCGGGACACCACCCGCCCCGGACGCCGGGCGAGCGCCCGCAGCAGGGCCATGCCCGTGGGCGGCACCGCCTTGAGCTCGCCGTCGACCAGCGCGGCGTGCCCGCGCAGCTCGAGCCGGTGCCCGGCGACGGGCAGCCGGCGGGCCCGGGCCGGAGCCTCGGCCTCCAGCGCGCGGACCATGGCGCCGAGGCGCGAGCGCTGCGGCTGCAGCGTCGGGACGTCGACGGCCTCCAGCGGCGCAGCCGTGACCGGCCCGACGCACACGACCAGCACGGGGCCGCGCAGCGCCGCGACCAGCTCCTCCCGCAGGCCCCGCTCGGTCGCACGGGCCAGCAGGCTCGCCGCCGCGGGGGCGCTGGTGAAGGTCAGCATGTCGACGCCGCCGCCCAGCACGAGATCGGTCAGCCGGTCCATCGGGGCCAGGTCGGCGGGCGGCACCCACCGGTACACCGGCACCTCGACGACCTCGGCGCCGGCCATCTCGAGGGCCTCGACGACGTCCGGCAGGGGTTCGCCGTGCAGCTGGACCGCGATCCGCCGCCCGGCGACCCCCTCCTCCAGCAGGTGGTCCAGCACCTCGGCCGAGGACTCCGACGGCGGGGACCACACCTCCGTGAGCCCCGAGGCCCGGATCTGCCCGCGCGCCTTGGGACCCCGGGCCAGCAGCTCGCCCCGGGACAGGGCGGCCAGCAGGTCCTCGCCCATCCCCCAGCCGTCGGCGGCCTCGATCCAGCCGCGGAAGCCGATGCCGGTGGTGGCGACGGTGACGTCCGGCGGCCGGGCGATCAGGTCCCGGGTGCGGGCCTCGAGCTCGGCGTCGTCGGCGAGGGGGACGATGCGCAGCGCCGGACCGTGCTGCACGCACGCCCCCCGACGCTCGAGCATCGTGCCCAGCTCCTCGGCCCGGCGGGCCGCCGTGACGCCGACGGTGAAGCCCGCCAGCGGCGGGACCTGCGCCTCGGTGGTGGTGGGGGCGCTCATCAGCCCATTCTCCGGTACGTCGGGGTCGGGACCGTAGGCCGGAGTGGTCACCGCAACCCGATCTGCACGAGCCCCGCGTGCAGCCGGACCGGGTACGCCGGCACGGAGACCCCGGGGGCGTCGAGGCAGCGGCCGTCGACCAGGCTGAACGACTCCTTGTAGACGGGCGAGGCGACGGTCGGCTCCCCGCCCCGGTCCCCGACGATGCCGCGGGACAGCACGGCGGCGCCGGACCTGGGGTCGATGTTGCCGATCGCGTACAGCTCGCCCGCGTGCGTGCGGAAGAGCGCGACCTGCTCGTCGCCGAACAGGGCTGCGACCCCGCGCTCGGGCTGCAGCCGCTCCAGCGGGCACGCCGTCTCCCAGCGCAGCGCCGGGTCCGTGGTGTCCGTGAGCGGGCGCTCGTCGGTCGTGGTCATCGCTGGACCTCCTGACGGCCGAACGCGGGCACCCCGATCAGGACGGGCTCGGGATCGCCGGCCCGCGGCGCCGGAAGGGGCTGGCCCCGTTCGGTCACGAACGAGATGGTCGGATCGGGCGTCGCGGGATCGTTGACGAACGAG
Source organism: Pseudonocardia lutea (assembly GCF_042658055.1). Classification (NCBI taxonomy): domain Bacteria; kingdom Bacillati; phylum Actinomycetota; class Actinomycetes; order Pseudonocardiales; family Pseudonocardiaceae; genus Pseudonocardia; species Pseudonocardia lutea. The sequence goes on along the minus strand of NZ_JBHSQK010000097.1, from coordinate 5,707 downwards.
ACGTAGCGCTCCAGCTTCTTCGGGTCCTCGAGGACCCCGCGCCACTCGTCGGCGTAGTTCTCGACGTGCCGGGCCATCGCCGCGTCGAGCTCGCCGCAGATGCCGAGCGTGTCGTCCACGATCACCTCGCGCAGGTGGTCGAGCCCGCCCTCCAGCTCCTCCAGCCACGGCGCGGTGCGCTGCAGCCGGTCCGCGGTGCGGATGTAGAACATGAGGAACCGGTCGATCGTGCGGACCAGGGTCTCCTGGTCCACGTCCTGCACGAGGAGCTGGGCGTGCCGCGGCGTCGCGCCGCCGTTGCCGCCGACGTAGAGGTTCCAGCCCTTCTCCGTGGCGATCACGCCGAAGTCCTTGGACCGGGCCTCGGCGCACTCGCGCGCGCAGCCCGAGACGCCGGACTTGAGCTTGTGCGGGCTGCGCAGTCCGCGGTAACGCAGCTCCAGCAGCACCGCCATGCCGACCGAGTCCTGCACGCCGTAGCGGCACCAGCTCGACCCGACGCAGGACTTCACCGTGCGCAGCGACTTGCCGTAGGCGTGCCCGGACTCGAACCCGGCGTCCACCAGGCGCTTCCAGATCGCGGGCAGCTGCTCGACGCGGGCGCCGAACAGGTCGATCCGCTGGCCGCCGGTGATCTTGGTGTAGAGGCCGAAGTCCCGCGCCACCTCGCCGATCACGATCAGTCCCTGCGGTGTGATCTCGCCGCCGGGGATCCGCGGCACCACCGAGTAGGTGCCGTTGCGCTGCATGTTCGCGAGGAAGTGGTCGTTGGTGTCCTGCAGGGTGGCCTGCTCGCCCTCGTGGATGTGGCCGTTCCCGAGGCTGGCCAGGATCGACGCGACGGCGGGCTTGCAGAGGTCGCAGCCGCGGCCCCGGCCGTGGGACTCGACGACCTCCGAGAAGGTCCGGATCCCGGTGCTCGCGATGATCTGGAACAGCTCGGCGCGGGAGAAGTCGAAGTGCTCGCAGAGCGCCTTCGAGACCTCGACGCCCTCGTCCACCAGCAGCTTCTTCAGCAGCGGGACGCAGGAGCCGCAGCTCGTGCCGGCCTTGGTGCAGGCCTTGAGGTCCGGGACCGTGCACGCGCCGCCCCCGACGGCCTCCTTCAGCGCGCCCTTGGTCACGGCGTTGCAGGAGCAGATCTGGGCGGAGTCCGGCAGGGCGTCCGCCCCCAGCTCGACGCCGCCGGGGGCGATCATCGCGACCGGGTCGGCCGGGAGCGTCATGCCGACCATCGGGCGGAGCGTGGAGTACTTCGACGCGTCGCCGACCAGCACGCCGCCGAGCAGGGTGTGTGCGTCGTCGGACACCACGAGCTTGGAGTAGGTGCCCGCCACCGGGTCGTTGACGACGACCTCGAGCGCGCCCTCGGAGGCCGCGTGCGCGTCCCCGAAGCTCGCCACCTCGACGCCCAGCAGCTTGAGCTTGGTCGACATGTCCAGCTCTTCGGGCGTCATCGTCGCCCGCCCGCCGAGCAGCCGGTCCGCGACGACCTCGGCCATCGCGTAGCCCGGCGCGACCAGGCCGTAGGTGCGGCCCTCCAGGGCCGCGACCTCGCCGATGGCCCAGACGTGCGCGTCCTCGGTGCGGCAGGTCGCGTCCACCCAGACGCCGCCGCGCTCACCGAGGCGGAGCCCGGCCTCGCGGGCCAGCGAGTCGGCGGCCCGGATGCCCGCGGAGAAGACGACGACGTCCGCGTCGAGCTCCACCTCGTCGGACAGCGTGGCGACCAGCCGGTCCCGCTCCTCGCGGATGCCGGTGACGGCGACACCGGTCCGCACCGCGATGTCCTGCCGGGTCACGAGGTCGCGCAGCAGGGCGCCGCCGCCCTCGTCGACCTGCACCGGCATCAGCCGGGGCGCGATCTCCACGACCTGCGGGGACAGCCCGAGCAGGCGCATGGCCCGGGCGGCCTCCAGGCCGAGCAGCCCGCCGCCGACGACGACCGCGGAGCGCCGGCCGGGGCCG
>NZ_JBHSQK010000097.1:0-3722 GCF_042658055.1 Pseudonocardia lutea | reverse complement strand
CAGACCGCGGCGGCGGCCCCCGCCTTGATCGCGTCGAGGTCGTCGAGCGTGCGGTAGACGAAGCAGTTCGGCAGGTCACGGCCGGGCACCGGCGGCACGAACGGGACGGAGCCGGTGGCGAGGACCAGGGCGTCGTAGGTCAGCTCGGCCCCGGAGGCGGTGGTGACCGTGCGGCGCCCCCGGTCCACGGCGACCGCGGGGTCGCCGAGCCGCAGGTCCACCAGCGGGTCGACCAGCTCGGCGAGCCGCAGCTCCTCCTCGCTCTTCCCGTCGACGTACGAGGACAGGGCGACCCGGTCGTAGGCCTGCCGGGGCTCCTCGCCGAGGACGGTGACCCGCCACGCGCCGCGCTCGTCGCGGTCGCGCAGCGCCGAGACGAGCCGGTGCCCGACCATGCCGTTGCCGACCACGACCAGATGCCGTGTGTCCGTCACGTCGTACCTCCTGTGCCGCGGCGGGCGCGGCGTTCGTGCTGTGCGTGCGGGTGGATCGCGGGGCGGTCAGACGCGGGCGAGGGCGACCTGGCCCTCACCGGTGCGGACCGACGCGGCCTGCCGCTGGTAGACGGCCCAGGTGAGGCCGGCGCAGATCACGTAGAAGGCCAGGAAGGCCCAGAACGCGGGGACGCCGGACCTGGTGGCCGCGAAGGACTGCCGGAAGGCCAGGTTGATCAGCAGGCCGCCGAGCGCGCCGACCGCGGAGATCAGGCCGATCGCGGCACCGGAGACGCGGCGGGCGTGCAGCATCGCCGCGGCGCGGTCGGCACCCTCGCCGATCCGCTCGAGGGCCTGCCGCCGGAAGATCGCGGGGATCATCTTGTAGGTCGAGCCGTTGCCGATGCCCGAGAAGACGAACAGCAGGATGAAGCCGAGCGTGAACAGGGCCAACGAGTTCGTGCCCGAGGCGAGGATGCAGATCAGCGCCGACACCGCCATGAGCCCGAAGTTGACGGCGCTGACCCTCGCGCCGCCCAGCTTGTCGGCCATCCAGCCGCCGATCGGCCGGATGAACGAGCCGAGCAGCGGACCGATGAACGTGACGGCCGCGGCCTGCAGCGGGGTGCGGCCGAACTGCGTCTGCAGGACGAGGCCGAAGGCGAAGCTGTAGCCGATGAAGGAGCCGAAGGTGCCGATGTAGAGCACGGACATGATCCCGGTGTCGCGCTCCTTGAGCGCGAGGGTGAAGGCGCCCCTGTCGTTGCTGACCGAGGCGATGTTGTCCATCGAGAAGGCCGCGACGATCGAGCAGAGCACGACCAACGGGATGTAGACGGCCAGCAGGATCTTCGGGTTGCCGGCGCCCGAGGTGGCGATGACCAGCAGGGCGATGAGCTGGATCACCGCGACGCCGAGGTTCCCGCCGCCCGCGTTGAGGCCCAGGGCGGTCCCCTTGCGGCCCTCGGGGAAGAAGGAGTTGATGTTGGTCATCGACGAGGCGAAGTTGCCGCCGCCGAAGCCGGCCAGGGCCGCCATCAGCACGAACACCGCGTACGGGGTGCCGGGCTGGAGCACGAAGGCCGCCGCGACCGTCGGGATCAGCAGCAGCAGACCGCTGATCACCGTCCAGTTGCGGCCGCCGAAGCGGGCCACGGCGAAGGTGTAGGGCACCCGCAGGATCGCGCCGACGAGCGTGGCGGTCGCGCCGAGGAAGAACTTCCCGGCCGCGTCGACGCCGTACTCCGGGCCCATGAACAGCACGAAGACCGACCAGAGGGTCCACACCGAGAACCCGACGTGCTCGACGAAGATCGACGCCCAGAGGTTGCGGTTCGCGATCCCCTTGCCCGTGCGCTCCCAGAAACCGGCGTCCTCCGGCTCCCAGTGCCGGATCCACCGCCCTCCGGCGACGCCGCGGGACACGGTCGCGGTCTCCGTGTCGATCGTTCCTTCTGCGGTGGCTGTCACGCCGGCTCCTCCTGCGCATCCGTGGTCACGTCTCGGATGCGCAGGACGGTAGGCAGCGGGGATTACCCCGGGGTGGCGCCGTGTGACGCGGGCGCAAAGGCCCGCTCACGTGCGGTCAGCTGCGGTGTGAGGTCACGACGCGCAGGTCAGGGCTGTGAGGCGTTGCGGCGGGGGCTCAGAGCCGGGCGCTGACGAGCCCGGCGACCCGCTCCAGGCCGGCCACGCTGCGGGCGGAGGCGTCGGGGTGCTGGGCGTGGAGAGCCAGCCGGTAGAGGGCGGCGCGCAGCAGCGCCTGCGGCCACTCGTCGAGGTGCGCCCACCGGTCCATGAGGCCCTCGTCGGCCCCGCCCCAGGCGATCGCGTCGACGACGACGACCGCCGCGGCCCACTCCGGCGGGCGCCAAAAGGGCACCAGGTCCAGCACGACGGGCACGCCGTCGCCGTCGAAGAGCACGGCGCCGAACAGCTCGCCGTGCACGACCTGCGGCGGCGACTTCATCGGCCGCCGGTGCGCGGCCAGCTCGGCGAACAGCCGGCCGCCGGAGGCCTCGTCGAGGGCGAAGCGGCGCTCGCCGAAGGCGGCCGCGGCGGAGCGGGCGAGCAGGTCGTCCCGGTTGTCGAGCAGCCGGGGACGCTGGACGGTGGCGGTCGCGGCGTGCAGGCGCAGGCTGGCCGAGACGACGTCGTCGTGCCGGGGTTCGGAGGCGCCGGCGAGGAACCGGGACGCGGCCCAGCCCGCGACGACCCACCGGCCGTCGGACGAGCGGACGGGGCGGGCCAGCCGGACCGCCTCGACGTCGAGGGCCTCGAGGACGCCCGCGGACCAGGCGGCCATCGCGTTGTCGGCCACCGGGCGCAGCAGGACCTCGCCGCAGTGCCAGGCGCGCTGCCCGGCCCAGATCACCGGGCGGGGCGTCGCGTCCTTCACGCCGAAGGCGACGCGGACGTGCTCGGGGAGCGCGCTCGCCTGCGGAACCGTGGGTACAGCCGTCACGGAACGCCACGCTACCTGCGCGCACCGACGGAGCAGGAGTGCCACGCGGAGAAGAATCCGCCGCGGGGGCGGCGCCGGGCCCGCCCGGGCCGGGGCGGCGGGGCTCGCACCGGGACCCGGGGCCCGCGCACGAGCTGCACGGTTCAGAGGAGGCGCCCGGTGCTAGTCGTCCTCGTCGTGCTCGCCGGGCTCGTGGTGACCGCTCTGGTGACCGCTCTGGTGATCGCGGCGGTGATCGCGGCGGTGATCGTCGTGACCGTGGTGCTCCGAGGCGCTCCGTTCGTGGTGGTGCTCGTGGAATCTCGGGAAGCGGTGGGACGTGCTGTCGCGGTCCGCGGCCTCGGGGCTCCGGGACGTGCGATCGCCGCCGAGGTGCCGTTCGGGGCGGCCGCGGTCGGGATCCGCGGAACTCCGGGACGCGCGGGCCCCCGCAGGATCGGCTCGCGGGTCGACCGCGTCGCCACCGAACAGCGCCTCGGACCGGGGCCCCCCGTCGCCGGCCTCCGCGACCTCCCGCGCGACGGCCTCGGGTGCCGCTGCCCCGGCCGGGCCGCGGAAAGAGCGCGACGCCCGCGTGACCTGGTCCTCGGCGATCGCCGCGGCGGCACGCCGGGCCGACGTGCTGTTGTCGACCGCCGACGGGAGCCCGGACCCGGCCTCGGCGGCGGCACGACGGTCCGCCTGATGCAGCGCCTTCTCCACATACGGCGCGCCGATCCCGCCGGTCGGGGGACGGACGACCGGACCCGCCACCGCCGACGCGACGCCCGCCTCCGCCGGCTCGGGCGCGGCGGGTGGGGCGAGCGCGGCGGGTGGGGCGAGCG
>NZ_JBHSQK010000096.1:87919-102950 GCF_042658055.1 Pseudonocardia lutea | reverse complement strand
CGCCGGGCTCCTCGCCGAACTGCGGCCCGCCGCCGAGGAGCGGCAGCGCGACCGGGCCGACTCCGCCGACGCCTCCGCGGAGGACGGGCCCTCCTCCTCGACGGACCGCCGGACGGACACCGACGAGGAGCACGCCGGGGTCGGGCGGCACCGGGCCGGCCAGGCGGCGGACTAGACGGGCCGGGCGAGGGTCGCGCACCCGCGCGAGCCCCCGTCGCCCCGCTCCCACCGCTGTGACCCCACCCTCCCCGGCTCGACCCGGGGGCCGCGGCGCGGAGTCCGTACCGTGGAGTCGTGAGCAGCCCGCCGTTCGGCATCTACGTGCACGTGCCCTTCTGCGCGTCCCGCTGCGGCTACTGCGACTTCAACACCTACACAGCCTCCGAGCTGGCGGGCTCCGGCTCCTCGCCCGACGGCTGGCTCGACGCCGTCCGCCGCGAGCTGGCCCTGGCGCGCCGGACCGTCGGCGACCGCGCGGTGGACACCGTGTTCGTCGGCGGCGGCACCCCGTCCCTGATCGGTGCGGCCCGCCTGGGCGCCGTGCTCGACGCCGTCCGGGAGGAGTTCGGCCTCGCGCCCGCGGCCGAGGTCACCACCGAGTCGAACCCCGAGTCGACCTCGCCGGAGTTCTTCGCCGCGCTCGTCCACGAGGGGTTCACGCGGGTCTCGCTCGGCATGCAGTCCGCGGCGCCGCACGTCCTGCGCGTGCTGGAGCGCCGGCACACGCCGGGCCGGGCCGTCGAGGCCGCGCGGGAGGCCGCGGCGGCGGGGATCGCGCACGTCAACCTCGACCTCATCTACGCGACCCCCGGCGAGACCACGGACGACCTCCGTGCGTCGGTGGAGGCCGTGCTCGCCGCCGGCGTCGACCACGTCTCGGCGTACTCGTTGATCGTGGAGGACGGCACCGCGCTGGCCCGGCGGGTCGCGCGCGGCGAGCTGCCCGCCCCGGACGACGACGTCGCCGCCGAGCGCTACGAGCTGATCGACGACCTGCTCACCGCCGCCGGCCTGCACTGGTACGAGGTGTCGAACTGGGCGCGCACGCCCGAGGCGGAGTGCCGGCACAACCTCGGCTACTGGCTCGACGGCGACTGGTGGGGCGTCGGCCCCGGCGCCCACTCGCACCTCGCGGGCCGGCGCTGGTGGAACGTCAAGCATCCGGCCCGCTACGCCGCGGCCGTCGCGGCGGGCTCGCCCGAGGCCGACCACGAGGTGCTGACGGCCGAGGACCGGCACACCGAGCGCGTGATGCTGCGGCTGCGCCTGGCCACCGGTCTGGACCTCGCGCTGCTCGACGGGCCCGCCCGCCGCGAGGCCGAGCGCGCCGCCGCCGACGGCCTGCTCGACCCCGCCGCCCTGGACCGTGGCCGCGCGGTCCTCACCCGCCCCGGCCGCCTGCTCGCCGACCGCGTGGTGCAGGACCTGTTGCTCGCGAGCGAGAGCACCCCGGCGTGAGCCCCCGGCGCAGGCTGCTGGTCGCGATCCTCGCCGCGCTCGTGCTGGTGGCGGCGGTCGTCGTCGGGGCGCGGGTGGCGGGCTCGTCCGGCCCCGCCGTCGACGTGGAGGCCCGCCCCGCCCAGGACCGCCCCGGCCCCGTGCTGCTCGTCCCGGGCTACGGCGGCGGACGGGACTCCCTGCTGCGGCTCGCGGACCGGATCCGGGCGACGGGCCGCGACGCGCAGGTCCTCACCCTGGTCGGCGACGGCACCGGGGACCTGTCGGCGCAGGTCCAGGTGCTCGACGACGCGGTGGACGCCGCCCTCGCGGCGGGCGCCCCGTCCGTCGACGTCGTCGGCTACAGCGCCGGGGGCGTGGTGGCCGGGCTGTGGGTCGCCCGGGACGACGGCGCCGCGAAGGCCCGGCGGATCGTCACGCTCGGCTCCCCGTTGAACGGGACGACGCTGGCGGCGGTCGCCGCCGCGCAGGCGCCGGACGCCTGCCCCACGGCCTGCCGGCAGCTCGCGCCCGGCTCCGCCGAGCTCGCGGAGCTGGCGCGGGCCCGGGTCGGCAGCGCCCTGCCCTGGCTCTCGGTCTGGACCGGCGACGACGAGACCTCCACCCCGCCCGACACCGCGAACCTGCCCGGCGCGGTCGACGTGCCGGTGCAGCAGGTCTGCCCGGGCGCGCGCGTGACGCACTCGGGCCTGCCGACGGACCCGACCGTGGCGGGGCTGGTCCTGCGCGGGATCGCGACGCAGCCGATCGACCTCACCGGCGCCGGCTGCGGCACCGCCGCGGCCCCCTGAGCCCGCCCCCTAGCGGTCCACGGCCGGCGAGGTACCGCAGCCGACCGCGAAGAACGGGGCGTCACCCTGGCCGCGATCGCCCGCCGCACCTCAGGTCGTGACGTCCTTGGTGCCGAAGTTGGCCCAGGCGGCGCCGAAGGCGATCACGATGTACCCGAGCTGCACGAGCGCCCCCTCCCGCACGTTGGTCCAGAGGATCGGGTCGCGGTAGAGGTCGATCCACGCGAGCCAGTGCGAGGTCGGCAGGTACGGCTCGATCGCGGCGGCGGCGTCGAGCGGCTGCAGCGCCGCGCTGGCCACCACGAACGCCAGCACCCCGAGCGAGGCGGCGAGCGGGGAGTCGGTGAGGGTCGAGAAGAACAGCCCCACCGCGCCCAGCGCGAGCATGCACAGCGCCAGGTACCCGACGGTCGTCGCGGTCCGGGCGATCACGTCGGCCGGCGTCAGCTCGACCCCGGACAGGGACGGGATCGCGCCCGCGCCGCCGAGCGAGGCCTCCGGCCCGAAGCCGAAGGCGGCGACCCCGACGACGTACGACACCAGGGTCACGAACAGCACCGCGAGCAGCACGAACGCCGCCACGGAGAGCAGCTTCGCGATCAGCAGCCGGGCCCGCCCGACCGGGCGCACCAGCAGGTACCGCAGCGTGCCGGCGGCGGCCTCGCCCGCCACCGTGTCGCCCGCGACGATCGCCACCGTGATCGGCAGGAAGATCGGGATGACGAGGGCGAGCGCCGCCGCCGGGAAGATCTGCCCGTTGCTCACCACCGCCGACAGGAACGCGCCCCCGCGACCGGGCGGCGGGGCGAGCCGGGTGGCGGCGAGCAGGATCGCGACCAGCGTGGGCAGCGCGCACAGCAGCGCCCAGCACAGCCACACCCGCCGGCGGCGCAGCATCAGCCGCAGCTCGACCCCGATCACGTGCGGTCCATCCGGTCGGTCCCGCTGCCGGTCAGCTCCAGCACCACCTGCTCCAGCGTTCGTCGTTCCTCGGTCAGCCCGGTCACCCGCACCCCGCTGCCGACCAGCCGGGCGTTGAGCGCCGCGGGCTCGATCCCGCGCACCGTGACCGTGTCCCCGCGCCGGTCGACCACCTGGCCGTTCAGCAGCCCGACGACGGCGTCGGGCTCGGGCGTCCGGACGAGGACCCGCCCGGTCGGGGTGTGCAGCGCGGCGATCTCGGAGGTCAGCGCGAGCCGCCCGGCGTTCATCACCCCGACGTGCGTGCAGAGCGCGTCGACCTCCGAGAGCAGGTGCGAGGAGAGCACCACCGTGGTCCCGGCCTCGTTCAGCGCGGTCAGCAGGGCGCGCATCTCCTGGATGCCGCGCGGGTCGAGGCCGTTGGTCGGCTCGTCGAGCAGCAGCAGCTCGGGTTCGCGCAGCAGCGCGGCGGCGATGCCCAGCCGCTGGCGCATGCCGAGCGAGTAGGCCCGCACCGGCCGCCGGTCGACGCCGCCGAGCCCGACCCGCTCCAGGGCGTCGTCGACCCGCCGGCGGCGGTCCCGCAGCCGCCCGCCCGGCCCCGCGGCGTCGAGCAGCCGCAGGTTCGCGCGCCCGGACAGGTGGGTCCACGCCGCCGGGCCCTCCACGAGCGCGCCGACCCGCGGCAGCACCGAGCGCGCCCGCCGCGGCATCGGCTCCCCGAGCACCTCGATCGACCCGGACGTGGCGTGCACCAGCCCGAGCAGCATCCGGACCAGCGTCGTCTTGCCCGAGCCGTTGGGCCCGAGCAGCCCGAACCGGACGCCCCGGGGCACCTCGAGCGACACGTCCCGGACCGCCGTCACCCGACCGAACCGCTTGGTGAGCCCGCTCGTCGCGATGATCATGCGCGCCGTCCCGGCAGCTCGCGGACGGCCTGCTCCAGCACCTCGGGCGCGACGGTGCCGGCCAGGAGCACCCCACCGCGCCGGACCCCGCCGCGCGCGACGACGGACAGCAGCGGCGTGGTGAGCCGGACGGCCCGGCCGACCGGGACGTCGACGGTGACCCCGCCGGCCGACGGGGCGCCGTCGATCACCCGGTCGGCGATCCCGCGCGACGCCGGGACCAGCACGAACCCGGACACCCCGGCGCCGTACACCCCGACGCCCGGCAGGCCCGCCCCGAGCGGCACGCGGTCGCGGCCGGCGAGGCGCGCGGGCGGGTCGGGGGCGTCGAGCTGGCGGAGCGCCCCGGCCAGGTCGGCGGCCTCCGCGGTGACCGACCCCGCGCCGGGCGGCACGGCGGGGGTGAGGGTGCGGTCGTCCGGCGTGGTCAGCGCGACCTCCAGGAACTCGGTGAACAGCAGGGGGCGGTCGTCCGTCCGGGCGGCGACCTCGACGCGCAGCGGTAGGCCCGAGGCCGGGTCGCACCAGACGTCGATCCGCCCGACGGTGGTGTCCGGGTCGACCGGGGTGGTCCGGAAGCCGGCGGCGGAGAACCCCGCGATCCGGCGGCGCCCCAGGGAGGTGACCGGGTCGCTCCGGGTGAGCCCGACGAGCCTGCGGGCCAGCTCGGAGGGCACGAGGTCGCCGGCGCGGGGGAGCCGCACCGGGGTCTCGCCGGTGACCGTGGTGAGCTGGTTCGCGCCGAAGTCCCACAGGTACTCGCGGTCCGCGCGGCGGTAGGTGTCGCGTTCGCCGGCCGGGGTGAGCTCGTCGACCCGCCACAGGTCCGGGCCGGCCACGTACGCGCGCAGCTGCGTGACGCCGGTGAACAGCGCGGTGACCCGTTCCAGCGCCGGGATCTCGGGCAGCCCGAGCCGCCCGGTGCTCTCGGCGTACCCGACGTGCGCCGGGAGCCCGGCCAGCACCCGGGCGCGCAGCGCCTCCGCCGGCTCGTCCGACCCGCTCGCCGGCAGGGTGGTCGCGGCCGCGCCGAGGATCGCCGCGGTGCCGGCGGCGACCAGCACCCAGCGTCGGGTCACCCGGGGAGAAGCCATCCCCCTCCAGACTGCCAGCCGCGGGCCGGGCGTGCGGGTGCGGTCATCCGTCCTCGCTCATCCGTCCTCGCCGTCGCGCAGCGCGGGGAGCGGGCCAGCACGACGACGCCGAGGACGATCAGGTCCCGCCGCCACCAGCGCCGCGGCCAGCCACCCGGGCCTGCGCTGCAGCACGTCGCCGGAGGCCGCGGCCAGCCCCGCCGCCGCCGGCCCGATCGCCAGACCCGTCACCGTCCCGCCCTTCCGCGCCCGGTCCCGTGGCGCACGCGGGCGATACCTGTCCGGGCGCGCGGCAAACCCCCGTCACGGTCTCGTGAGGTGGCCCGTGCGGGCCGGGCCGGGAGCCGACCTCCTGGCTCTCCGGGCTCTCGAGCCCGCGCACGCCCCGGAGGACGGCCGGCGCCACGGGGAGGGTTGAGCGCGGGAGACGCACAATCCTGAGCCGGGTCACACCTCGCGTCCGGGCGGCACGGGGTCGCTTCCGCATAGACTGGACGAACGTCCGGTGACGTGTGCGGGTCAGCAGGGAGGTGTGTGCGGTGAACGCCGACGAACGCCGCTTCGCGGTCCTCCAGGCGATCGTGGCGGACTACGTCTCGACCCAGGAACCGGTGGGCTCCAAGGCGATCGTGGAGCGCCACAACCTCGGGGTCTCCAGCGCCACGGTCCGCAACGACATGGCCGCGCTGGAGGAGGAGGGGCTGATCGCCCAGCCGCACACCAGCGCGGGCCGCATCCCGACCGACAAGGGCTACCGGCTGTTCGTCGACCGGCTGGCCCAGGTCAAACCGCTGTCGGCCGCCGAGCGCAAGGCCGTCCAGACCTTCCTGGAGGGCGCGCTCGACCTCGACGACGTGCTCCGTCGCAGCGTGCGGCTGCTCGCGCAGCTGACCCGGCAGGTCGCCGTCGTCCAGTACCCGACGCTGACCCGGTCCACGGTCCGGCACCTCGAGGTCGTCCAGCTCACGCCGGCGCGCCTGATGCTGGTGCTGATCACCGACTCCGGCCGGGTGGACCAGCGGATGGTCGACCTCGGGCAGGTCGTCACCGAGGAGGACGCCGGGCGGCTGCGTACCCTGCTGAACCAGGCGCTGGCCGGCAGGCGGCTGGCCGACGCGTCGGCGCGGGTGGCGGAGCTGCCGAACTCGGTGCCCAAGGAACTGCGCGACGTGGTGCTCACCGTGTCCACGGTGCTGATCGAGACGCTCGTGGAGCACCCCGAGGAGCGCCTGGTCCTCGGGGGCACGGCGAACCTCACGCGCAATTCCGCGGACTTCCCGGGATCGCTGCGCCAGGTCCTCGAGGCGCTCGAGGAGCAGGTGGTGGTGCTGAAGCTGCTGGCCGCGGCGCAGGACCCGGGCCTGGTCACGGTGCGCATCGGCGAGGAGAACGAGTCGGCCGACCTGCACACGGCCTCGGTCGTGTCGATCGGCTACGGGCCGGGCACCGTCGTGGGCGGGATGGGCGTCGTCGGGCCGACCCGGATGGACTACCCGGGCACGATGGCGGCGGTGCACGCCGTCGCCCGGTACGTGGGTGAGATCCTGGCGGGGCGCTAGCGCTCTCACGGGACCGAGCTGTCGAGCACCGAGCTGTACTGAGCTGTCGAGCACAGAAGGATCATGGGGACTTCGAGGGTGGCACGGGACTACTACGGCATCCTGGGCGTCGAGCCGGGCGCGGATGCCGCCGAACTGAAGCGGGCCTACCGCAAACTGGCCCGGGAGCTGCACCCGGACGTCAACCCGGACCCGGGGGCGCAGGAGCGCTTCCGCGAGGTCAGCACGGCGTACGAGGTCCTCACGGACCCGGAGAAGCGGCGCATCGTCGACCTCGGCGGTGACCCGCTGGACAACGGTCGCGGTGCCGGCGGCGCGGGCGCGGGGGACCCGTTCAGCGCCTTCGGCTTCGGCGACATCATGGACGCGTTCTTCGGCGGCGCCGCGGGCGGCCGCTCGCGGGGGCCGCGCAGCCGGGTGCAGCCCGGGGCGGACGCGCTCATCCGCATGCAGCTCACGCTGGAGGAGTGCGCGACCGGCGTGCAGCGCGAGCTGACCGTCGACACCGCGGTGCTCTGCTCGGAGTGCGGCGGCGACGGCTGCGCCCCCGGCACCCGCCCGCACACGTGCGAGACCTGCGGCGGCCGCGGCGAGGTGCAGAGCGTGCAGCGCTCGTTCCTCGGCCAGGTCGTCACCTCCCGCCCCTGCCCGACGTGCCGGGGCCTGGGCGAGGTCATCCCGGAGCCGTGCCGGCAGTGCGCGGGCGACGGGCGCGTGCGCTCGCGGCGCAGCGTCGGCGTGCGGATCCCGGCCGGCGTGGCCGACGGGATGCGGGTCCGGCTGGCGGGGCAGGGCGAGGTCGGCGCGGGTGGCGGCCCGGCCGGGGACCTGTACGTCGAGGTGGAGGAGATCCCCCACGAGGTCTTCCAGCGCGACGGCGCGGACCTGCACGTCCGGCTGCCGCTGCCGATGACCGCGGCCGCGCTCGGGGCCACGCTCCCGCTGCCGATGCTCGACGGCACCACCGAGGACCTGCACGTCGAACCGGGCACCCAGGCCGGCACGCTGCGTACCCTGCGGGGCAAGGGCATGCCGCGGCTGCGCTCCACCGGCCGGGTCGACGGGCACGGCGACCTGATCGTGCACGTCGACGTCACCGTCCCCACCAAGCTCGACAAGGAGCAGACCGAGCTGCTGCGCCAGCTCGCGAAGCTGCGCGGCGAGGAGCAGCCGGACCTGGCCGTCGGCGCCCGCAACGGGCACGGGCTGTTCGCCCGGCTGCGGGACTCCTTCCGGTAGCGGTCGGTGAGCACCGCCCCGCTGTTCCTCGTCGGGGAGCTGCCGGAGGCCGGGACCGTCCTGCTCGACGGGCCGGAGGGCCGGCACGCCGGCGCGGTCAAGCGCATCCGGGTCGGCGAGGTCGTGCAGCTCGGCGACGGCCGGGGTGCCGTCGCCCGCGCCCACGCCACGGCCGTGGCCAAGGACGCGGTGGAGTTCGCGCTCGACGAGGTGGTGCGGTACCCGGCGCCCGCGCCGCGGGTCGTGCTCGCGCAGGCGCTGGTGAAGGGCGACCGCGGCGAGCTCGCCGTCGAGCTGGCCACCGAGGCGGGGGTCGATGCGATCCTGCCGTGGCGGGCGGCGCGCTGCGTCGCGCGCTGGGAGCAGGGGCCGCGCGGTGACAAGGCCCTCGCGCGCTGGCGGTCGACGGTCCGCGAGGCCGCCAAGCAGGCCCGGCGGCCGTGGATGCCCGAGGTGGGCGAGCCGGTGACCACCACCGACCTGGTGGCCCGCGGCGGCCCGGCCCTGGTGCTGCACGAGAGCGCCGGGACCGTGCTCTCCGCCGCCGACCTGCCCGCGGAGGGCGAGGTGCTGCTCGTCGTCGGGCCGGAGGGCGGGATCGCGGACGAGGAACTGGCCGCGCTCACCGCGGCCGGGGCGCGGCCGGTCCGGCTCGGCCCGGAGGTGCTGCGCGCCTCGACCGCCGCGGCCGTGGCGCTCGGGGCGATCGGGGTGCTCACCCGGCGGTGGGGCGTCCCGGCCCGCTGAGCGCCCGCGCCACCCCGGACGTGACGCGCCCCACGTCACGCATGCCGCACCAACTGCGTGACCCGGCAACGACCTGGTCTAGTCTTCTGGCGGCTCACCCACCCCCCCGGTGAGCACCGGTCCCGCCGCCCGTTCCACGGCGCGGCGGGGGCCGCCCGACCAGGCGGCCGCGCCGCGGCGATCCTCCCCCCGGTCGTCGCGGCGCGCCACGGGGAGCCGTAGGTTTCGCGGCCATGGGTGTCCTGCAGGAGCTGCTCTCCGCCTTGTCCTCGCGGCGCGTCGAGATCGTCGACCTGACCGCCCCGCTGCACTCGGGCACGCCGATCCTGCAGCTGCCGCCGCCGTTCGCGAACACGATCCCCTTCTCGCTGTCGGAGATCAGCCGCTACGACGAGCGCGGCCCGGCCTGGTACTGGAACGACATCCACACCGGCGAGCACAGCGGCACCCACTTCGACGCCCCGGTGCACTGGGTGACCGGCAAGGACGGCGAGGACGTGGCGCAGGTGCCGGCCGCGCGGCTGCTGGCCCCGGCCGCGGTGCTGGACTTCTCGGCCGAGTCGGCCGCCGACCCGGACTTCCTGCTCGAGATCGACCACGTCAAGGCGTGGGAGGCCGAGCACGGCCCGCTGCCCGAGGGCGGCTGGCTGCTGTATCGGACGGGCTGGGACGCCCGCTCCGCCGACGCCGAGGCCTTCCTCAACGCGGACGAGCACGGCCCGCACACCCCCGGCGTCTCGGTCGAGTGCGCGACCTGGCTGGCCGAGGAGGCGCCGATCATCGGCTTCGGCACCGAGACCGTCGGCACGGACGCCGGCGCCGCGCACTCCTTCGACCCGCCCTTCCCCTGCCACTCCTTCCTCCTCGGCGCGGGCAAGTACGGGCTCACCCAGCTGCAGAACCTCGCGGCGCTCCCGCCGACCGGGGCCGTGCTGCTCGCCTCCCCGCTGCCGATCGTCGGCGGCTCGGGGTCGCCGGCGCGGGTGCTGGCGCTGGTGGAGAGGTGACCGCCGCGTGATCGTGTCGGAGCTGGTCGGGCGCGCGCTCGCGGAGCTGGGCGTCGGGCACGCGTTCGGGGTGGTCGGGAGCGGGAACTTCCACGTCACGAACGCGCTGCGGGAGGCGGGCGTCCCGTTCACCGCGACCCGCCACGAGGGCGGCGCGGCGACCATGGCCGACGCGTTCGCCCGCATGTCCGGGCGCCCCGCGGTGCTGTCGGTGCACCAGGGGTGCGGCCTCACCAACGGGCTCACCGGGATCACCGAGGCCGCGAAGAGCGGCACGCCGCTGATCGTCCTCGCCGCCGACACCGCCGGGTCGGCGGTGCGCTCCAACTTCCGCATCGACCAGGACGCGCTGGTCACGGCCGTCGGCGCCGTCGCGGAGCGGGTGCACTCGCCGGAGAGCGCCCTCGTCGACACCGTCCGGGCGTACCGGACCGCGGCCGAGCAGCGCCGCACGGTGGTGCTCAACCTGCCGCTCGACGTCCAGGCCGCCGCGGCCGAGCCCGCCCCGCTGCCCGCGCTCCCGCCCGTCGCCCCCCCGCGGGCGTCGGCGGAGGGGATCGCGGCCCTGGCCGGGCTGCTCGACGCCGCGGAGCGCCCGGTCTTCGTGGCCGGCCGCGGCGCCCTCGGCGCGCGGGAGGAGCTGCGTGCGCTCGCCGAGGCGTCCGGCGCCCTGCTCGCGACCTCGGCGGTCGCCTCGGGGCTGTTCCACGACGACCCGTGGTCGCTCGGGATCTCCGGCGGGTTCGCCTCGCCGCTGGCGGTCGAGCTGATCGCCGGCGCCGACCTCGTCGTCGCCTGGGGCTGTGCCCTGACGATGTGGACGACCCGGCACGGCCGGCTGATCGGCGAGCGGGCGCGGGTGGTGCAGGTCGACCTGGACGTCGACGCGCTCGGCGCCCACCGGCCCGTCGACCTCGGGGTGGTGGGCGACGTCGCCGCGACGGCCGGGGACCTGCGCGAACTGCTCGGCGCCGGTCACCGCACCGGGTACCGCACGCCGGAGGTGCGCGCGGCGATCGTCGAGCGGGTGCGGCTGCGGGACGTGCCGTACACCGACCTGACCGGGCCCGAGGGCATCGATCCCCGGACCCTGACGATCGCGCTCGACGACCTGCTGCCGCAGGAGCGGGTGGTGGCCGTCGACTCCGGCAACTTCATGGGCTACCCGGCCGGCTACCTGCGGGTCCCGGACGAGTACGGGTTCTGCTTCACCCAGGGCTTCCAGTCGGTCGGCCTCGGCCTGGCCACCGCGGTCGGCGCGGCGCTGGCCCGCCCGGACCGGCTGGCCGTCGCGGCGCTCGGCGACGGCGGGGCGCTGATGGGCGCGGCCGAGCTGGACACGGTGGCCCGGCTGGGGATCCCGATGGTCGTCGTGGTCTACGACGACCGGGCCTACGGGGCCGAGGTGCACCACTTCACCGACGCCGACCACACCACCGTGCGGTTCCCGGAGACCGACATCGCCGCGATCGGCCGCGGGTACGGGCTCGACGCGCTGACGGTCCGGTGCCCGGCGGACCTCGAGGGCGTCGCCGACTGGCTGGCCGGCCCGCGCAGCCGGGCGCTGCTGGTCGACGCCAAGATCGCCTCCGACGGCGGGTCCTGGTGGCTGCAGGAGGCGTTCCGCGGGCACTAGGACGCGTTCCGTGCGGCTCCGGAGCCCCGGACCCGTCGGCCGGATCACCGTGCCCGACGGCCGAATGGCGGGGCGGACCGTCGGTGCCCGGCGGTAACATCGAGGGCGAGCCACAGGGCACCCCCGTCACGGGGACCACAGAGCAGCAGGAAGCAGGCGACCAGACCACGTGACGCAGCCGGACCCCGTCCAGTCCCGCATCGCAGTCCCGGACACCGCGCTGCTCGCGCTGCTCGGCTCCCGCGACGAGTCGTTGCGCACCGCCGAGGAGCTGTTGGCCGCGGACGTGCACGTCCGGGGCAACGAGCTGACCCTCTCCGGCGAGCCCGCCGACGTGGCGTTCGCCGAGCGCGTGTTCGCCGAGCTCGTCACCCTCGCCGAGCGCGGCCAGCAGGTCGGGTCGGACACCGTGCGCCGCACCGTCGAGATGCTCGGAGCCGCCGACCCGGCCGTCGCGGCCGTGCGCGGCGAGTCGCCGGCCGAGGTGCTGAGCCTGGACATCGTCTCCCGCCGGGGCAGGACCATCCGGCCGAAGACGCTGAACCAGAAGCGCTACGTCGACGCGATCGACGCCCACACCATCGTCTTCGGCATCGGCCCGGCCGGTACCGGCAAGACCTACCTGGCGATGGCGAAGGCCGTGCAGGCGCTGCAGGCCAAGCAGGTCAACCGGATCATCCTGACCCGCCCGGCCGTCGAGGCGGGGGAGCGGCTCGGCTACCTGCCGGGCACGCTCTACGAGAAGATCGACCCGTACCTGCGCCCGCTGTACGACGCGCTGCACGACATGATCGACCCCGAGTCGATCCCGAAGCTCATCGCGGCCGGGACGATCGAGGTCGCGCCGCTGGCGTACATGCGCGGGCGCACGCTGAACGACGCGTTCATCATCCTCGACGAGGCGCAGAACACCACGCCCGAGCAGATGAAGATGTTCCTGACGCGGCTCGGCTTCGGCTCGAAGATCGTGGTCACGGGCGACGTCACGCAGATCGACCTGCCGGGCAACACCCGGTCCGGCCTGCAGGTCGTCCAGGACATCCTGTTCGGGGTGGAGGACGTGGCCTTCCCCGAGCTGACCAGCAGCGACGTCGTGCGGCACCGGCTGGTCAGCGACATCGTCGACGCCTACGCCCGATTCGACGCCGACCAGAACCGGGGGCAGCTGCGCAGCGCCGCCCCCCGCACCGGCCCGCCCCAGGACCGCCGCTCCCGCCGCCGCTGAGCGGGGCGTGGGCCGGCTTCGCCGTGGCCAGGGGGAGCGGTCGCCCCGTCACCTGGCCGTTCACCGTGATCGTCGAAGACGACCGTCAACGGCCGCATGCGGCCGGGATCGGTCCGAGACGGTGATCAGGGGCGGCGATCAGGAGGCCGCCTCGTCCCGCCCCTCGACGACCGGCGGCCAGGAGGCGGCGCCGAGCTCCCGGGAGACAGCGCGGGCGGTGTGCCGCAGGGCGTCCGGGGCGCCGGGCGGCAGCGGCCACTCGCCGGCCGGCACCACGAGCCCGATCGCGCCCGCGACCACCCCGTCGGCCGCGGCCACGGGAGCGGCCAGCCCGCACTCGCCGAGCACGGCCTCCTCGACCTCGGTGGCGAGGCCGCTGCGGCGCACCGCGGCCAGCTGGGCGTCGAGCTCGCGCCGCTCGGTCACCGTCTCGCCCGTCATCCGGTGCGGCCGGTCCGCGGGCTCGCACGCGCCGTAGGCCAGCAGCGCCTTCCCCACGGCGCAGGCGTGCGCCGGCACCACGATGCCCACCTCGGTCATCTGCCGGCTCCCGTCCGGCCGGGGCTCGTGGCCGACCACGATCGCGTCCCGCTGCAGGGCCACGGCCACCCGCACCGCACACCCCGTGCGCCGCGCCAGGTCCTCCGCCCACGGCTGGGCCCGGGCGCGCAGCTCGAGGTTGTCCAGGTAGACGTTGCCCAGCCGGAGCGTCGCCGGGCCGAGCCGGTACAGACCCGAGTCCCGCTCCTGGACGACCATCCCGTGGGCGACCAGCGTGCGCACGAGCCCGTGCACCGTCGACGGGGCGAGCCCGCAGCCCGCGGCGATCTCGCCGAGGCTGCGCCGCCGGGCCCCCTGCAGCACGGCAAGCACACGCAGGGCCCGGTCGACGGACTGGATCACCGCTCGCTCCTTGTGTCGTGGGCCAGGTCACAGTAGCGTCCGACAGGTCTTCGGCATAGTCGAACGGGCTTCGGGTGCGACGGAGGACCCCATGAAAAAGCTGATCAACGATCCGGCCGACGTCGTCGTCGAGGCGCTGCGCGGGATGGCCGCGGCGCATCCGGAGCTCCGCGTCGACCTCGAGAACCGCGTCGTCTTCCGCGGCGACGCGCCCGTCCGGGGCAAGGTCGGCCTGGTCTCCGGCGGCGGCTCCGGGCACGAGCCGATGCACGGCGGCTTCGTCGGCCCCGGGATGCTTGACGCCGCGTGCGCCGGCGAGGTCTTCACCTCGCCCGTCCCGGACCAGATGGTGGCGGCGACCGAGGGCGTCGACGGAGGCGCCGGGGTGCTGCACATCGTCAAGAACTACACGGGCGACGTCATGAACTTCGAGATGGCGGCCGAGCTGACCACGGCGAAGACGGGCGTCGAGGTCCAGTCCGTGGTGGTCGACGACGACGTCGCCGTGCAGGACAGCCTCTACACCGCCGGGCGCCGCGGCGTCGGCACCACGGTGCTGCTCGAGAAGATCGTGGGCGCGGCCGCCGACCAGGGCCGCAGCCTCGGCGAGGTCGCGGACGTGGCGCGCAAGGTGAACGACCGCGGCCGCAGCATGGGCATGGCGCTGACCTCGTGCACGGTGCCCGCCGCGGGCCGGCCCACCTTCGACCTGCCCGACGACGAGATGGAGATCGGCATCGGCATCCACGGCGAGCCGGGCCGCCGCCGCGTGCCGCTCGCGCCCGCGCGGGAGATCGCGGAGATGCTCGTCGAGCCGATCCTGGCCGACGCGGACTTCACCGCCGAACCCGTGATCTGCTTCGTCAACGGCATGGGCGCGAGCCCGCTGCTGGAGCTGTACCTGATGTACGGCGAGGTCGCGGGGCTGCTCGAGCGGGCCGGCGTGCGCATCGCGCGCTCGCTGGTCGGCCCCTACATCACGAGCCTGGACATGGCGGGCTGCTCGGTCACCCTGCTCCGCGCGGACGACGACCTGCTCGGGCTCTGGGACGCCCCGGTCCGCACGCCGGGCCTGCGGTGGGGCGCATGACGACCACCGAGGAGCTCCTGGGCTGGGTGCGCGAGTTCGCCCGGCAGGTGACCGAGCACCGCGACGAGCTGACCGCGCTGGACTCCGCGATCGGCGACGCCGACCACGGGGCCAACATGGCGCGCGGGATGGGCGCCGCGGTCGAGGCCCTCGACGCGAACCCGCCGGCGACCGCGGGCGCGCTGTTCAAACAGGTCGGGATGACGCTGGTCAGCAAGGTCGGCGGGGCGAGCGGGCCGCTGTACGGGACCTTGTTCCTGCGGTTCGGCACGGCCGCGGGCGAGGTCGCCGAGCTCGACCCGGCCGGGTTCGCGAAGGCGTTCCGGGCCGGGCTCGAGGGCGTCGTGGCGCGCGGTCGGCCGGAGGCCGGGGACAAGACGATGTACGACGCCCTGGCTCCCGCGCTCGACGCGCTCGACGAGGCCCTCGCCGGCGGCGCCCCGCTGGGCGACG